>JAFDHW010000178.1 GCA_019308705.1 Deltaproteobacteria bacterium | reverse complement strand
GGCTCGCCCGATTTCCGCGCTGGCCGCGTTATCGGGGCTCGGCGTACCAAAGTACGCCTTCACCCCTCTATCCTTGCCAGCACGGAAATCAGGCTTCGTGAATAATCCGGGTTAGGCTTTTGGTTCCCGCGATGACCGCGCAGGGAAAGGGGACCGGGCCCAGGTCCGCGGCCACGCCGGTTTCGCGCGTGGACAGGCTCTTGCCCGCCGGGCCGTACACCTTGGAGAACCACCAGCGGTCCAAAAAGGGCTCCACCAGGGGGGTGCCCCGGCTGGGCGGCGCGAGCAGGACCACCCGGGCGAAAAGGCCGGCCCCGTGGTCCCGGGCCACCATGCGGATGAGCAGGGTCCCCAGGGAGTGGGCCACCAGGTGCACCCGGCCGCCCTCCGCCAGGCGCTTCACCTTCTTGGCCAGGCGGTCCGCGGCCTGTTCCACGGTGATTCTGGTGGAAGGGTAGGAGAAGACGGTGGTGGAATAGCCCCTGCCGGACAGGTAGCGCGCCAGGGGCTCCATGTCCTTGGCCTTTCCCGTGAGGCCGTGGACCAAAAGGACCTCGGCGGTCTGCATGGGGGATGTTCCTTGTCCGGCAAAAGGAGATGGTTTGCCCGTAGATCCGGCTTCCGCCGCGGCCCCGGCGGGCCCCGAAAAGCAAAGCAGCCAGAGGGCCGCGAGCGATCCGAGGACCCCGGAGACGAGGGAGGGGCTTTCCTGCCTCATGGTTGCATACCCTCCAGGATTTCCCGGATGCGGCTTTCGGGTACGGCCCCCCGGCGGAGGACCACGGGTTTCCCGCCGGTGCAGTCCACCACGGTGGAAGGCTTGCCGGAAAGGATGTCCGCGTCCAGGACCAGGTCCGCGCGGCCCAGGATGTCTGGGTCCAGGAGGGCCGGGTCCGCGCAGGGGGGGGCGCCGCTCACGTTGGCGGAGGTGCCGGTGACGGGCCTGCCCAGGGCCCGGACCATGGCCAGGGCCGCGGGGTGGGCGGGCAGGCGTACGCCGATGGTCCCCCGGCCTCCGGTGAGGGCTTCGGGCACGCCGGGCGCCGCGGGCAGCACCAGGGTGACGCCCCCGGGCCACAGGGCCTCCATGAGCACCCGGGCGGCTTGGGGCACCTGGGCCGCCAGATTATCCACCTGGGCCATGGAGCCCACCAGGACCAGCAGGGACAAGTCCGCGGGGCGTTTCTTGGCGGCGAACACCCGGTCCACGGCCCCGGGGTTTTGGGCGTCCGCGGCCAGGCCGTAGAGCCCGGAGGCGGGAAACACCACCAGCCCGCCGGCGTCCAGCACCCGGGCCGCCCGGCGTCCGGCCCGTTCCGGGCCGGTTTGGGCAACGTGGATGACGGGAGGGGCTTTCCCCATGCTACCCTTGCCTTTCCATGACCGCCACCCGGGGAAGCCCGGCGTAGTCGCACACGATGGCGGGTTCGCCCAGGCCGGGGATTTCCCGGGCCAGGGCCTTTACGGCGTCCGCCTGGTCGTGGCCCATCTCCAGGGCCAGCACCCCGCCCGACGCCAGGTGGCCGGGCGCGGCCCGCATGATGGCGCGGATGGCGTCCATGCCGCCCGGGCCGCCGTCTATGGCCAGGGCGGGTTCGAACCGGCTCACTTCCGGCTCCAGGGCGCGCAACACGGCGGTGTCGATGTACGGCGGGTTGGACACGATGAGGTCAAAGGAGGCGTTTGGCGCAAAGGGCGCGAACCAATGGCCGCACACCCACAGGATGTCCGCGTCCGGCAAAAGCCGCCGGGCGTTTTCCCGCGCCAGCCCAAGGGCCGCCAAGGAGGCGTCCGTGGCCGCGTAGAAGTGGCCCGGGCGCTCCGAGGCCAGGGCAAGGATCACGGCTCCGGAGCCGGCGCCCAAATCCAGGACCTTCAGGGGCCGGTCCGTTTCCTCCCTGGGTGGCAGGCGCTTTAGGGCCTCCTCCACCAGGTGCTCGGTTTCCGGCCGGGGGATGAGGACGTCCGGCCCCACGGCGAGGTCCAGGGACCAGAACTCGCGGCGGCCGGTGATGTAGGCCGCGGGCTCCCGGTCCGCCCGCCTGAGGAGCAGCTTGCGGAACGCCGCCAGTTCTTCGGGCTCCAGGGGCCGGTCGTGGTCCGTGTACAGCCGGATGCGGGGAATGGACAGCACATGGGAAAGGAGCACCTCGGAGGACAGCCGGGGCTCGGGCACGTTTCTTTGGGCGAGGTAGTCCTGGGAAAAGCGCAGGACCTCCAGGACGGTCCAGGTCTTCTCCTGCGTCATGGAAGGGTTATCCGGCCTGGGCGTTCTCCAGGGCCTTGGCCTGGAAGTGGGTGATGAGCGCGTCGGTGATTTCCTGGAACTGGCCGTCCAAAATTTGGTCCAGCTTGTAGACGGTGAGTCCGATGCGGTGATCCGTCACCCGGCCCTGGGGAAAGTTGTAGGTGCGGATGCGGCCGGAGCGGTCGCCGGTGCCTACCTGGTTCTTGCGCGTTTCGGCGATCTTTTCCTCCTGCTCCTGCAGCATGCGGTTCAAAAGCCGGGCGCGCAAAACCTTCATGGCCTTGGCCTTGTTCTTGTGCTGGGATTTTTCATCCTGGCAGGTGACCACCAGGCCCGTGGGCAGGTGGGTGATGCGCACGGCGGAATCCGTGGTGTTCACGTGCTGGCCGCCGCAGCCCTGGCTGCGGAATACGTCGATGCGAAGGTCCGAGGGGTCGATGTCCACGTCCACCTCCTCGGCCTCGGGAAGCACGGCCACGGTGACCGCGCTGGTGTGGATGCGCCCCTGGGCCTCGGTGGCCGGGACCCGCTGTACGCGGTGGATGCCGCTTTCGTACTTGAGCACCGAATAGGCGCCCTTGCCCTTGACCAGCGCCGCCACCTCCTTGAGCCCGCCGGTGGCGGAGGGGTGTTCCACCAGGACCTCCACGGACCACTTGCGGTCCTCGGCGTAGCGGGAGTACATGCGGAACAGGTCCGCCGCAAACAGGGCGGCTTCCTCGCCGCCGGTGCCCGCCCGGATCTCCAGAACCACGTTCTTTTCGTCGTTGGGGTCCTTGGGGAGCAGGAGCACCTTCAGTTCCCGCTCCAGCCGGTCGCGCTCCCCCTCCAGGCGGTCGTACTCCTCCCGGGCCAGCTCCCGCATGTCCGGGTCCGAGTCGCGGAGAAGCTCCCGGGACTCCTCCAGGCCGGCCAGGACTTCCTTGTACCGGCGGTACACGGGCACCACCCTGGAAAGCTCGGCGTGCTCCCGGGCGTACCGGGTGTACTTCTCCTGGTCGCTCACGATGTCCGGGTCGGCGAGGAGTCCCTCGATCTGGTTGTAGCGCTCCTCGACGCCCTGCAAGACTTCCAGCATGGTTCTTCAGGGGGCGGGCCCCGTCTCCTTTATCCGGGTTGTTCACGAAAGAACCCGCAACGGGCGGTACGGGTTATTTCTCTGCGGCTTCCTTCTGGAACTTGGCATATTTCCTGCGGAAGCGCTCGATGCGGCCGGCCGAGTCCACCAGCTTCTGCTTGCCGGTGAAGAAGGGGTGACACTTGGAGCAGATTTCCACCCGGATGTTGTCCGTGGTGGATCCCGTCTCGATCTCGTTGCCGCAGGCGCAGTGGATGGTGGTCTTCTTGTAGTCGGGATGGATTCCCTTTTTCATGCTTGCACCTCCGAAAGCCGCAAAAACGCGGGGCGCCTCCCCCCGTGGGATACGCCCGCGAATCGATGCGGCGAATTGTCAAAAACCGCCTACTGGTTCATGGACTCCAGAAAGTCGGCATTATCCCTCGTTCCGCGCATCTTATCAAGGAGAAATTCCATGGCGTCCACGGGATTTAAGGGAGACAGGAGTTTTCTGAGGATCCACACCCGGTTGAGCTCCTCGGGGGTGAGCAAAAGCTCCTCCTTCCGGGTCCCGGAGCGGTTGATGTCCATGGCCGGGAAGATGCGCTTGTCCGCCAGGCGGCGGTCCAGCACGATCTCCAGGTTGCCGGTGCCCTTGAACTCCTCGAAGATGACCTCGTCCATGCGCGAGCCCGTGTCGATGAGGGCCGTGGCCACGATGGTGAGGGAGCCGCCTTCCTCCACGTTTCTGGCGGCGCCGAAGAACCGCTTGGGCCGGTGCAGGGCGTTGGAGTCCACGCCGCCGGAGAGGATCTTGCCGCTGGGCGGCACCACGGTGTTGTAGGCGCGGGCCAGCCGGGTGATGGAGTCGAGCAGGATCACCACGTTCTTTTTGTGCTCCACCAGGCGCTTGGCCTTTTCGATGACCATTTCCGCCACCTGCACGTGGCGCTGGGCCGGCTCGTCAAAGGTGGAGGAGATCACCTCCGCGTCCACCGAACGCTGCATGTCCGTGACTTCCTCGGGCCGCTCGTCGATGAGGAGCACGATCAAGAAAACGTCCTTGTGGTTGGCGTTGATGGAGTTGGCGATGTTTTGCAGCAGCATGGTCTTGCCCGTGCGGGGCGGGCTGACGATGAGGCCCCGCTGGCCGAAGCCGATGGGGCACATGAGGTCCATGATGCGCATGGAATAGTTGTCCGGCTCCCTCTCCATGTGGATCCTTTGTTCCGGATACAAGGGGGTGAGGTTGTCGAACAGGATCTTGTCCCGCGCCACGTCCGGGTTCTCGAAGTTCACGCTTTCGACCTTGAGCAGGGCGAAGTAACGTTCGCTTTCCTTGGGTTGCCGGATCTGGCCGGACACCGTGTCGCCGGTCCGCAGGTTGAACCGCCGGATCTGGCTGGGCGACACGTAGATGTCGTCCGGGCCGGGAAGGTAGTTGTAGTCCGGCGCGCGCAGAAACCCGAACCCGTCGGGCAGGATCTCCAGGGTGCCCTCCCCGTAGATCACGCCGTTCTTGGCGGTCTGGGCCTGCAGGATGGCGAAGATGAGTTCCTGCTTGCGCATTCCGGACGCGCCCTCTACGTTCAGTTCCTTGGCCATCTTGGTCAGGTCGCTGATGCGCTTGTCCTTGAGGGCGGAAAGATTCATTTGCAATTCTTTGTCCATGGCAGCGTCCCTTGTTGTTGCTGAACGAATGCTCGTTTTATCGTCTGCCAGCTCTTCACGCTTAAAGCGGTGTTGGATGAGTTGCAACTTTTGTCTGAAGGTCCCCTTGGGGTTCGCGAGAGGCGGCGCCCTCGAAGAGTACGCCCCGCCCGGGCGGGGGATGCGGATAGCGGCGCGGGTGTCCCCTGCCGTGCGCCCATGGGGCCGATTTTGGTTGCGAACCGGAGGGTGTTGCTGGCGTCTTAGAAGAGCTTGTGTTCGCGAAAAAGTATTTGGGTTTTCGTGCGGGTTTCCTGGTCCGGGTTTGGGGTTTTTGGGAATATGGAGGGTGGGCCCAATGCCTGCCTAGCAAAATAGGGCATCGCCCAGGGGGTGTCAACCTTTTTCGGTTGCCCTTCCCCGCCCGGCGCAAGGCCTCCGGCCAAAAGCATGTATTTTGACAAATTTCCTGGTGGTTTTCTGCCTATCCCCGCCCCCGGCCGCGCCCGGGATCGCACCTTTATGGCAACATCGGGCCGCCCGGTCCGCCAAGGTCCGGTCATGCGCCTTGACAACCCCCCGGGGTTTTACTACTTGGACCATCCTGGACAAGGGCGCAATTTC
>JAFDHW010000177.1 GCA_019308705.1 Deltaproteobacteria bacterium | reverse complement strand
CTCCAACGGCCCGGCCGAAAACGAGGCCCTGTTGCAAAAGGCGGCGGACGCGGCCCGGGAAGGCGGCCGGGTGGTGATCCAGGAGTTCATGGCGGACCCGGACAGGACCTCTCCGCCCTTTGCGGCCATGTTCGCCTTGAACATGCTGGTGGCCACCGCCGCGGGAGACACCTACACGGAATCCGAAATCACCGCCTGGATGCAGAAGGCCGGGCTTTCCAACGTCCAGCGCCAGGACACCCCCTTCAACACCAGCCTGCTCATGGGGGAGAAGGGGTAGAATCGGCAAGGGCCAACGCGGCGGGGCCGGGAACAACGCGCAAAAACGTTCCCTCCTGCACGCTCTTCAAGCCAAGCTTCTCGGAAGCCGCGCCTTTGCTTTGGGGCGGCCATCTGTCCGGGAGACTATTTCATCTCCCGTTCCATATCCCGCTTCTGGTCGCGCCGCTTGATGCTTTCGCGCTTGTCGTACTTCTTCTTGCCGCGGGCGAGCGCGACCTTCATCTTGGCTTTCCCGTGGGAAAAGTAGATGGAAAGCGGGATGAGGGTCAGCCCCGACTTCTGGGTCTTTCCGATCAGGCGCTTGATCTCCGAGGCGTGGAGCAAAAGCTTCCTTGGGCGGGTGGGGTCGTGGTTGCCGTAGTGGGAGAAAGGGTATTCGGCGATGTGCGCGTTGTGAACCCACACCTCGCCTTTCTGGATTTTCGCGTAGGAGTCCTTGAGGTTCGCCCGGCCCAGGCGCAGGCTCTTCACCTCCGTCCCCTTCAGGACCAGCCCGGCCTCCATCTCCTCCACGATGAAATAGTCGTGCCGGGCCTTCTTGTTCTGGCACACCAGCTTGGTGCCGGGCGAGGTTGTCTTGGGGGCGGTCCTCTTCATGCCGGGGAGATCAGCTGGCCGTGACGGGCTCGCCGGCGGCAGGCTGGGGCCCTTTTCCGGCTTCCAGGTACTTGCCGAACGCCTCCTGCACCAGGTCCGCGGCGGTTTCCGCGTCGGACGCGGACAGGATGGAGGGCAAAACAGCCTCGCACTCGGCCTTGGGCAGGAGACGGATGAGGTTCTTCACCGCCGGTATGGAGGCGGAGTTCATGGAAAGCTCGGAAAAGCCCATGCCCAAAAGCACGGGCACGTGGCGCGGGTCGCCCGCCATCTCGCCGCACATGGCCAGGCGCACGTTCTTTTCCCGGGCCACCGCGGCCACCCGGTCCAGGAGCCGGAGCACCGACGGGTTCATCGCGTTGAACAGGTAAGCCACGTGGCGGTTGGTCCGGTCCGCGGCCATGGTGTACTGGATGAGGTCGTTGGTGCCGATGGAGAAGAAATCCACGTGGTCGGCCAGGATGTCGCAGATCAAGGCCGCCGAGGGCACCTCGATCATGACCCCCACCTCCAGGTCCGGCTTGAAGGCCTCCCCGGCCTGCCGGAGCTCTTGCGCCGCCTCCTCCAAGAGCTCCTTGGCCCGCAACAGTTCCTCCAGGGTGGAGATCATGGGAAACAGGATACGCACGTACCCGTGGGCCGAGGCCCGTAAGATGGCCTTCATCTGCACCCGGAAAAGGGCGGGCTGGGTCAGGCAGAACCGGATGGCCCTGAGCCCCAGGGCGGGATTGTCCCCCTCCTCGGAAAAGATGCCCTCCGCCACCTTGTCGCCGTTTATGTCCAGGGTGCGGATGGTCACCGGCCGGGGGGCGAGAAGCTCCACCACCTCCTTGTAGTTCTCGTACAGCTCCTGCTCGGCCGGGAGGTTCTTGCGGTTTAAGTAGAGGAACTCCGTGCGGTATAAGCCCACCCCGTCTCCGCCCCGGTCCATGACCGCCACCACCTCTTCCAACAGCTCAATGTTGGCGTTGACCTGCACCAGGAAACCGTCCGGGGTCTGGGCGGGAAACCGGCTGTCCCGGGCCAGCAAGGCCTGGGCGGCCTCGAACTGCTCCCTGGCCGCGTTGTAGCGGAACAGGGTTTCCTCTTCCGGGTGGACGATGACCAGCCCGGCCGTGCCGTCCACGATGATGAGGTCGCCGGTCCGGATCTTCTTGGTGGCGTTTTCCAGGCCCGCGACCGACGGCATCTGCAAGGCTCGGGCGATGATGCTGGTGTGGGAGGTGCGGCCGCCACGGTCGGTGACGAACGCCTGGATGTACTCGTGCTGCAACTGGCTGGCCTCGGCCGGGGACACGTCGTGGGCCACGAGGATCATGCGCTTGCCGACTTTTTCGACGCCGTTCTCCACGGACTTGCCCAACAGGTTCTTCATCACCTGCTTGTACACGTACACCACGTCGTCGCCCCGGTCCCGGATGTAGGCGTCTTCGATCTTCCTGAACACGGACCGCAGTCGGTCCACCGTGTTCTTTAGCGCCCATTCCGCGTTCACACGGCCCCGGCGGATGGTCTCGATGGTGCGGCCGTAGAACATCTTGTCCCGCAGAAGGGCCTTGTGGGCCTCCAGGATCTGCACCTGCTGGCCCAGTTCCTTGGGGGAGCGCTTTATGAGCCTGCCCAGGTCCTTTTCCGACCGCTTGACCGCCTCCTTGAACCGGGCGACCTCCGCGTGGACTTCGCTCATGGGCAAAACCACC
Organism: Deltaproteobacteria bacterium; assembly: GCA_019308705.1. Taxonomy (GTDB): domain Bacteria; phylum Desulfobacterota; class Desulfobacteria; order Desulfobacterales; family Desulfatibacillaceae; genus JAHJUF01. Next base: position 3,025 of record JAFDHW010000177.1, on the reverse strand, counting down.
TGCTCCACGGAGTCGAAGTCCGTGTGGTCGGCGACATAGGCCTTGCCGATGGCGATGCCCGGGGAGGCTCCGGAACCGGCAAGGGAGAATTCCTTGGGGTTTTTGTCGGTCATGGGGCTTCGGTTTCGCCGAATCCTTCGGCGACCAAAGAGGAGATTTCCTCCATCACGGGCGCGTCCGCGGGGTCGGAAACGGTAAGGAGGATGGAGGACCCTTTGGTGCAGGCCAGCGTGAGAATGTCCAGGGTGCTGGTGGCGTCCACCTCCGTGCCGTTGTGGGAAAGAAGCACACGGCCGGAGGCCTTCTGGGCCGCCTGGGCGATTTTGGCCGCGCACCGGGCGTGCAGGCCCAGCTCGTTGGTGATCAAAAGCTCCCGTTGAAGGGTTTGTGTGCGGCGGTTTTCCATGGTTTTCCCAAAAAAGGGCCAGCATAATCAAAAATATCCTAACTAACACGGGGTGTGTCGGCGTGTCAACAAACCGGCCGTGGGCGCGAAGTACGCGGACCCCCGTTTTCTCCTGCGGTCACCGCTCGGGGACGGAACTCCGGCAAGGCGCGGGGCGCTTTTTGCGCACGCGGGAGGAGATCCGCGCCCGCTGGCTTCTGAAGGAAGCGGGCCAGGGCGGCGTCAATATCCAGGAACACCACCGGGGTCTTGCCTCCGAACCCGGCGACGGCTTGTTCTTTTTCCAGCGCATGGGCCACCTCGGGCGAGTCGCGGGATTTTCCTCCTCTTTCGATGCCGTGGTTGTACCGGCCGGCCGGACGCGGGTAAATGGGGTATGGGGCCCATTATGGGGGGAGGACGGACCCCCCATGCGGCCAAAAAGGGTTTTCACCTCGATTCGACGGAAAAAAACTGGTATATTGCCCTTCCCGGGATGGTCCGGGGATTCTGCAAAAACCCTCGAACCCGAAAACCGCTCGTTTACGCTGCCGTCCCGCGCTCCTGGCCGGCCGGAAAGGCAAGGGCTTTTGGATGATGGACAACCAGCCCCTTCCCCAGTCCCCTCCCCAGGAAACGGCCGCGGAGACCCCCCCGGTGAAAAAGGGAATATCCGCGGGCAGGAAATGGCTGGCGCTTTTTGTGCTGGCGGTGGCGGCCGTGGGCCTGCTGGCCGCCGCGGTCCTGTTCCTGTTCCTGGATTTCTGGGTGGACTTCTGGTGGTTTTCCTCCGTGGGCTACGGCTTTTATTTCTGGCAGCGGTTTTTGTACAAGTACGCCCTCTGCGCCGCGGGCGGGTTTCTGGTCCTTTTGGCCTTTTACGTCAACCTGCGGGGGGCTTCCCTGGCCGCGGCAAGGCGCAGGGCCCGGGTGAATCCCCAAAAGGAGGAACCGGCGGGAGAAGAGGCCGAAAAGCCGCGGGGAAGATTGGCCCGGTTGCTCACCAGCCCCGTGACCGGGTGGGGGCTGGTGTCCCTGGCCGGCGCGGCGGTGGTGGCGTATCCCCTCTACGCCCGCTGGGAAACCATGCTGCTGTACCTGTTCGGCGGCCACGGCGGGGCCGTGGACCCGGTGTTCGGCCTGGACGTGGGCCACTACCTCTTCGCCCACCCCGCCCAGGACTTGCTGCAGCCAAGGCTGCTGGCCGCCGCCGTTGCCCTGTTCGCCATGGTTTCGGCCATCTACCTGCTGCGGGCCGGCCTGGAGGGCGAACAGGAGCGCAGGCTTTCCGGCGGCATGAGGCTGCACCTGGCGGTGCTTCTGGTTCTCACGGCCGCGGCCGCCGCCTGGGGCTTTTCCCTGGAGCGCCACGCCCTGCTCTACACCGACGCACACCAGCCGCTGTTCTTTGGGCCGGGATACGTGGAGATGAAGGTCTCCCTGCCCCTGTTGTGGGCCTTGTGGGGACTCACCCTGGCCCTGGGCGCGTCGTTGGCGGCGAACGTGCTCTTCAAGAAGGGCGTCAAGGTCACGCTGGCCGTCGCCGCGCTGCTCGTCCTGGCGCTTCTGGCCTACCATTCCGAGTACCTGAAGGACCAGGTGCAGAAATATTCGGTCAAGCCCAACGAGATCGCCGCGGAGCGGCCCTACATCGCAAACAGCATCAAGAGCACACTGGCGGCCTTTGGCTTGGATCACATCATCGAGCGGGAATACTCCCTGGCCCAGGACAAGCCCGCGGTTTCCGAACCGGAGCGCACCCTCAAGAACGTTCCGGTGTGGGACCGGGACTACCTCATGGAGTACTACCACCAGATCCAGGGGATCCGGCCTTATTACGGGTTCGTGGACGTGGACGTGGACCGGTACATGGTGCGGGGGGCGCTCCAGCAGGTGTACCTGGCCGCCCGGGAGATCAACCTGGACCGCCTGCCCGGCTACGCCCGGGACTCGTGGGTGAACCTCCACCTGCGCTACACCCACGGCCAGGGAGTGGTCATGACCCCGGCGGTGCAGGGCGGCGAGGAGGGCATGGTCTGGTTCATCCGGGACATCCCGCCCCGGTCGGACTACGGGTTTACCCTGGACAGGCCGGACATCTACTACGGCACCGAGGACTACACCTGGGTCATGGTCCCCAACGACACCGGCGAGTTGGGCCGGGCGGGGGAGGAGGTGGTGACCAACTACCGGGGCGCGGGCGGCGTGCGGGCGTCGAGCCTTCTGCGCCGGGCCCTTCTGGCCCTTTATTTCAAGGACAAGAACCTGCTCTTCACCACCAAGGGCAACAAAGACTCCCGGGTGCTTTTCCACCGCAACATCAAGGAGCGCATCCAGCGAATCGCGCCCTTTTTCCTGCTGGATGAAGACCCCTACGTGGTGGTGGCCGACAACCGGCTGTACTGGGTCCAGGACGCCTACACGGTAAGCCGCCACTACCCCAACGCCGAATCCTGGCGCCACAAGTTCAATTACATCCGGAACTCCGTGAAGGTGGTGGTGGACGCCTACGACGGCACGGTGACCTTTTACGCGGCCGACGAACACGACCCGCTGGCGGAGACCTACGCGCGCATCTACCCGGGACTCTTGCGGCCCCTTTCCGAGATGCCCGATGAGCTGGCCCGGCACCTGCGCTAC
>JAFDHW010000176.1 GCA_019308705.1 Deltaproteobacteria bacterium | reverse complement strand
GAATTTTTCTTTATTTTCAATCCGTTGGAGCTGTTTTTTGGGTCTTGCGCCAAAGACAGTCTGATTATTTGAGGAATTCTGCCATTCGGGCAAAATTCCTCATGAATAATCCGGGATAAATATTTTATTCGGCGAAATTTTTCATGAATAATTCGGGCTAGTTGGTCATGAGCAGCATGGTGGAGGGATTCAGCGAAAGCGTCTTTTGGGGGTCTCCCGCTGCGGGGCCCTTCAGGGGGGCGAGGCGGATTCCGCCATCCTCCTGGGAGAGCAGAAGGACCGCCTCAAAGGTGTCCGCCACCGGGGCGAAGGGCTGAGGAAACGCGGCAGGGGCCTGCGCCTGATGGATGCGGGCCGCGAACCACAGGGAAAAGCCCTGGCGGGCGGCCAGGTCCTTCAAGGCGGCAAGCTCGGCCGCGGCCTGCTCATCCACCACCATGCCGTCCACCAGCACCACGGCGGGGGTGAAAATGTCCTGCTCGGAAAGGTCGGTGATGCGCTCCTTGAGCATGGCCGCGCCGAAGCGCTGGGCCTGAAAGGTCATGATAAGCCGCCTGGGCAGCACGGACAGCCACAGGTTTCGCGAGGCCTTGGTCTTTCTCCCGGCCAAAAGGTCGAACACCTCCTCGTACCACAGGCCCACCTTGCGCACGGGCTGGTCCAGGGATACGTGGAGCACGTTTCTGCCCTCCACCAGGTGTCCGATGCCGATCTGGACCAGAACGGCGGTCTTGCCCACCCCGGGCCGGGAGAGCACGGCCCCGGCCTGGCCGGGGGAAAGCACCGCGCCGGTGTTCTCGGAAAGCAGCGTCAGGGGATTTTGCGTCAGGATCTCGTTCTTGAGCATTTCCACGGACCTTTCGGCCAGGGAGATCACCCGGGCCGGCCTTTGGCGCAGAGCCGGGCGGCTCATGCGACCCTCTTTTTGCCCTTTTGCTCCCGGGCCTTTTCCTTCAGTCGTTCGCTCACCGGGGCCGGGGCCTTGCGGTAGGCGGAAAACTCCATGGTGAACTGGGCCTTGCCCTGGGTGGCGGACCTAAGGTCCGTGGAGTAACCGAACATCTCCGCCAGGGGCACCTCGGCCTCCACCACGCACAGGCTGCCCTCGTCCTGGGCGCCCAGGATCACGCCCCGGCGCTGGGTCAGCAAGCCCATGACCGCGCCCTGGAACTCCGAGGGGGTTTCCACGGCCACCTTCATCACCGGCTCCAGGATCACCGGGGCCGCCTTGGCGATGGCGGCTTTGGCCGCGTCGCGGGCGGCGGTGGCAAAAGCCAGGTCCGAGGAGTCCACGGCGTGAGCGTTGCCGTCTTCCAGCACCACGCGCACGCCCGTGACGGGCGCCTCCACCAGGGGGCCCTTCCCGAGGGCCTCGGCAAAGCCCTTTTCGCAGGCCGGGATGAACACCGTGGGGATGCGTCCGCCGGTGACCCGGTTCTCGAAGGAGAACTCGGCCTCGGGGTCGGGTTCCAGGTAGCCGGTCACCCGGGCGTACTGGCCCGCTCCGCCGGTCTGCTTCTTGTGGATATGGTCAAAGGCCGCCTTCTTGGAGACGGCCTCCCGGTAGGCCACCTGGGGCGCGCCGGTGGAAAGTTCCACCCCGTATTCGCGGCGCATGCGCTCCACGTACACTTCCAGGTGCAGCTCGCCCATGCCGGAGATGATGGTTTCCGAGGTCTCCTGGTCCACGCGGCTGGTGAAGGTGGGGTCCTCCTTGGTGAACCGGGACAGCGCCTTGGCCATCTGGATTCCGCTCTTGTTGTCCCTGGGCGAAAGCGCCAGGGAGATCACCGGCTCGGGCACGTGCATGCCCGTCATGGACACGCGCATGGACGGATGGCAGAAGGTATCGCCGCTGGCGCAGTCCACGCCGAAGAGCGCGCCGATGTCGCCCGCGGAGATCTTGGGGATGTCCTCCATCTGGTCCGCGTGCATGCGCACGATGCGGCCGATCTTCACCTTGTTGCCGGTGCGGGCGTTGGCCACGGAGTCGCCCTTTGCGACGGAGCCCTGGTACACACGCAGGTAGGTCAACTGGCCGTAGCGGCCGTCCTCCAGCTTGAAGGCCAGGGCGGCCAGGGGCTTGTCCGCGTCCGGGCAAAGGGGGACCTCCACGCCCTCGTTCGCCATGTCCACAGCCGTGTTGGCCACCTCGCCCGGGTGGGGCAGGTAGTCGGCCACCGCGTCCAGAAGCGGCTGCACGCCCTTGTTCTTGTAGGCGGAGCCGAAAAACACCGGGGTGATCTCCCGGGTGAGAACGCCCTTGCGCACCGCGGGGATGATGAGTTCCGCGGGCACGTCGCCGCCCTCCAGGGCCGCTTCCATGAGCTCGTCGGAATACATGGAGGCCGCGTCCACCAGGAGTTCCCGGCGGCGCTCGCACTCCTCCACCAGGTGGGCGGGAACCTCCTCCTCGCGCAGCAGCTCGCCCGAGGGACCGTCAAAATAAAGGGCCTTTCTGCGCACCACGTCCACCACGCCGGCAAAATCGGCCTCCAGGCCGATGGGCACCTGCATGGCCACGGCGTTGTGGGAAAGCTTGTCCCTGAGCTGGGCCACCACCCTGTCCGGGTTCGCGCCGGAGCGGTCGCACTTGTTCACGAAGGCCAGGGCCGGGACCTTGTACCGGGCCATCTGCCGGTCCACGGTGATGCTCTGGCTCTGGACCCCGCCCACGGAGCAGAGCACCAGCACCGCGCCGTCGAGCACCCTGAGCGAACGCTCCACCTCCATGGTGAAGTCCACGTGGCCCGGGGTGTCGATGATGTTGACGTTCTTGCCCTTCCAGAACACGGAGGTGGCGGCCGAGGCGATGGTGATGCCCCGCTCGCGTTCCAGGTCCATGAAGTCCATGACCGCGCCCGCGCCGTCCTTGCCCTTGACGTCGTGCATGGCGTGGATGCGCCGGGTGTAGAACAGGATACGCTCGGTGAGCGTGGTCTTGCCTGCGTCGATGTGGGCCGAGATGCCGATATTGCGGATGTTTTCCAGTTTCATGGCGTGTACGGTAACGCTTGGGAAAAGATAAAAAAGGACCGGCCCCAAGCCAGCCCCGCTTTGCCCCCGCCGGACGTTTCCGGGGGTCCCGACAAAAACCGCCCCGGCGACCCGGGGCGGAGAAAATATTTATAATATGCGCAAAGAGTTTATCCTGTCAAGGGATTTTGGGTTACCCTGTTTAAATCCGTATAAATATTTTATTCGGTGAAATTTTTCATGAATGATTCGGGATAAACGGCATCCGAAGCAGCCGGTGTGGAGCCGCCGAGAATGGCCCCCCCAAAGCTCGTCGGAGGCGGCTCCACCCCGGCGACCCGAAAGCCTGAGGGGTGACGTTTTCCCTTTGGCTTGACACCGCCGTCCATAAGGTATTGACAGAAGGGGAACCATGGGGTATTTTGCCCACGCTCGCCTTTTTCATTCCACACAAATTGCAGGCCCGGACAGGACCAGGGGAGGATACAAGGGGGAGGGGAAAACCCTTTGCCCGGTCCAGGCCCAAGAGAAATTCCCGGAGGCCGTTCCTTGACAAGGAACCGGCCTCCTTCTATTTTTTTCACGGCCGGTTGGTTCCCGACCTTCATCGCGCGCGGCTTTCCGCAATCCCCCAAGGAGCAACGCCCATGCGCACACGTTTTGCCGCCAGCCTGGTTCTGGCTGTGGTTTTCCTGGCCGTCGCCCCTGCCCACGCGGCAGAAGAAGGCCAGAGCGCGCCGGACGCCTATTTCCCGGAAACCTCCTACGAATTTTCCCCGGTGGTGGAGGGTTCGGTGGTGGTCCACGAGTTCGTGATAAAAAACCGGGGCACCCAGCCTTTGGCCATCCTGGATGTGAAATCCACCTGAGGGTGCACGGCCACGGATTACCCGGGCCGCATCCCTCCGGGCGGAGAGGATACCATCAAGGTGAAGATCAAGACCGCCGGCTACGGCGGCCGCAAGGAAACCAAGTACGTGACCGTGCAGACCAACGACCCGGTCACCAGCTACGTGCAGCTCAAGATCACGGGCGAAGTGGAGCCCCTGGTTTCCATCACGCCCAAGGTGGCGAGACTCCAGGGTTATCCTTCCACGGAGGTGGTCGCCCGGGTGCGCATCGTGCCCAATCCCAAGTATCCCTTCACCATCACGGACACCACCGTGAGCGCCAACCCCAAGTTCTTCCACCGGCTGGAAAAGGAGGAGGGCAAGGAGGGCTGGACCCTGTTTCTGCGAAACATGCAGCAGTCGCCGGGCATGTACAGCGGCACGGTGAACCTGATCACGGACAGCAAGTACCAGAAGACCATCCCCATCCACGTGTTCGGCCGGATTTTAAGCCCCCCGCCCGGCCCGGCCGCGGGGAGCTGAAAGAGCCGAATGCCCGCCATCCGCGCCGTGATCTTCGACTGCGACGGGGTCATGTTCGACTCCCGCAAGGCCAACGAAGCCTACTACAACCGCATCCTTAAACAATTCGGCCTGCCGCCCCTGAACGCCGAGCAGATGGGCTACGTGCACCAGTCCACCGCGGCCCAGGCCTTAAGAATGCTGTTTCCCGAAGACGCGGACCTGAAACGGGCCGTGGATTTCACCAAAAAGCTCACCTACTTTCCCTTCATCGGGCTCATGGAGCCCGAGCCGCACTTGAAGGAGCTCCTTCTCCGGCTCCGGCCCCGGTACAAGACCGCCATCAGCACCAACCGCTCCGACACCATGGGCCACGTGCTTGAGGCCCACGGACTTTCCGGCCTGTTCGACTGCGTGGTCACCTCCCTGGACGTGCCCCGGCCCAAGCCCCACCCCGACCCCCTGCTCAAGGCGCTTGAACTCCTCTGCCTGGAGCCGGAAGAAGCCATCTACATCGGCGACTCGCCCGTGGACCAAGAGGCCGCCGCCGCCTGCGGCGTGCCCTTTGCAGGGTACGCCAACCCGTCCTTGTCCGCCCGCTGGCACCTGGATTCTCTGGCCCAGGTGGACGACATCCTAAACGGCAAGGGGGCATAGAACCGGACTATAGACCTTCCCCCTTTTTCCCCTCCATGAAAACGTTCCTCCCGGCAAAAAGGTTTGCTAATATGCCAATCGGTTGGCCCGAATGATTCATGAAAAATCTCGTTGAAGGGAATCTATCTAATATTTTAGCCCGGATTATTCACGAATCCGCTGCATGGAAGGGGTCCCGTGACCGGCTGCAGGAGGCGCTCTGCGCCCTGGCCCTTGCGGCGGCGGTGTGCGCGGCGTGGGCCAACTCCCTGGACGCGGCCCTGGTCCTGGACGATTTGCACAACATCCGGGGCAACCCGCACATCCAGCACCTGTGGCCGCCGGATGCCCTGTTTTGCGCCCCGGACCCCTCCAGCCTGGGGGGCCGCCCCGTGGGCCACTTTTCCTTTGCCTTGTCCCACGCCCTTTCCGGCGGCGCCTTGTGGGGCCACCACGCCTTCAACCTTGCCGTGCACCTGGCGGCGGTCCTCCTGGTTTTCGCCCTGTTTTTGCGCGTGCTCTCCGGCCCGGGAAGGATGGAAAAACGGCCCGCCCTGTTTACGGCCTTTGCCGGGGCGGCGGTCTTCGGCCTGCACCCCGTGCAGACCGAGGCGGTGACCTACCTCACCCAGCGCCTGGAATCCATGGCCGCCATGCTGG
>JAFDHW010000175.1 GCA_019308705.1 Deltaproteobacteria bacterium | reverse complement strand
GAGCCCGATTCACGCGATAGCTGCGTCAGGAGGCGGTCGCGGTACAAAAGTACAGCTTCCCTCCTCCTTCCTTGCTCTCGCGCGAATCGAACTCGTGAATAATCCGGGCTAGGCGAAGGAAGCCGCCGGGAAATCCTTGCCCCGGGCCGGACGGTCCGGGGCTTTTTCGTGGAAAGGGCGGAGAAAACCAATGGCGGACTATGGGGTGCGTGTGGAGGAAAAGGACGGCGTGGGCGTGGTGGTCCTGGATCGGCCGGAAAAAAGGAACGCCATGGACGAAACCATGTGGAGTTCCCTGGAGGAGGCGGCAAAAAAGCTCGCAGCCCGTCCGCCCCGGGCCGTGGTGGTCACGGGAGCCGGGGACCGGGCCTTTTGCGCGGGCATGGACGTGAACCCGGAAAACCCCCAGGTTTCCGGGCTCATCAAGGCGATGGAGAAACACGACCCCGCGCCGGTGCGCAAGCTCATAGACCGGCTTTCCGCCGCGGTGCGCTCCCTGGTTTCCCTGCCGGTTCCCGTCATCGCGGCCATCAACGGCGACGCCCACGGAGGCGGCGCGGAGCTGGCCGTGCAGTGCGACCTTCGGGTCATGGACGCCCGGGCGAAGATCCGGTTTTCCGAGGTGCGCCTGGGGCTGATGCCCGACTGGGGCGGGGTGCCCGCCCTGGCCCGGCTGGCGGGAACCTCCGTGGCCGCGGACCTTATCCTCACCGCCAGGGCCGTGGACGCGGCCGAGGCGCTTTCCCTGGGCCTGGTGAACCGGGTTTCCGAGCCCGGCGACGCCCTTGCCCATGCCCTGTGCCTGGCCCGGGAGATTGCGAGAAACGGCCCCCTGGCCGTGCGCCACGCCCTTTCCGTGATCCGCAGGATCCCGGACCTCTCCCTCCAACAGGCCCTGGACCTGGAGGCGCAAACCGCTTCGGAGCTCATCGCCGCGGGCGAGTGCGCCCACGGCGTCGCCGCCTTCCTGGAGAAAAAGGAGCCCGTGTTCCCGGAGCCGGAGGACTGACAGGCCGTCAATTTGGCCTGCTTCTTTCCTTGGCCGGGGGTTTTGAGGTAGTCTGGGGTTGCCGGTATCCCCCAAAAAAAGCGGCCCCGGACCCCATGGCAAAGACCGTCTCCTTCCACAAATCCACCCTTGCCGCCTGCTTGGCCCTCGTGGCGCTGGTTTTGGCCGCCCACGGCCCGTCTTTGTCCAACGGGTTCATCTGGGACGACGATTCCTACCTCTACAAGAATCCCCTGGTCCTGAACCCGGGAGGGCTTTCCGACATCTGGCTCTCCCCCACGGCCTCGCCCCAGTATTATCCCCTGGTGTTCACCACCTTCTGGGTGGAATACCGGCTGTGGGGCTTGAATCCCGCCGCTTTCCACGTGGTGAACGTGCTGCTCCACGCCCTGTGCGCGACCCTGGCCTTTCTCATCCTGAGGCGGGTGAACGCGCCCGGGGCCTTTCTGGCCGCGGCCCTTTTCGCCGTGCACCCGGTGCAGGTGGAAACCGTGGCCTGGGTTGCGGAAAGAAAGAACCTGCTCTCGGGCGTGTTTTCCCTGGGAGCGGCGCTGTGCCTGCTGGACCGGTTCGGGGCCGGCCCGGATGAGCCCGAACGAAGCCGGGGTTGGTTCGCCCTGGCCACGCTGCTCTTTGTCCTGGCCCTTTTTTCCAAGACCGTGGCCGCCACCCTGGCCGTTGGCGCGGGTTTTGTCCTCTGGTACGCCAAGGGAGAAATCCGCCCCCGCCAGGCCCGCGGCCTGGCGGGGTGGGCCGTGCTGGGCCTGGTTTTCGGACTTTTGACCCTGTGGATGGAAAAAACCCACGTGGGAGCCGCCGGCCCGGCGTGGAGCCTTTCCATGCTCCAGCGGGTGATCCTGGCCGGAAGGGCCCTGTTCTTCTACGCGCAGAAGCTTTGCTGGCCCCACCCCCTGGTGTTCATCTACCCCCGGTTCACCCCGGACCCGGGCAACGCGCTTCATTACCTTTACCCCGTCGGGGCTGCGGCGGCACTCGTCCTGACCTGGATCTGGCGGGACCGGCTCGGCAGGGGGCCCTTCGCGGCCCTGGCCTGGTTCACGGCCACCCTGTTTCCGGCCCTGGGCTTCTTTGACGTGTACCCGTTTCTGTACGCCACCTTTGCGGACCATTTCCAGTACCTGGCCAGCCTGGGGCTTTTCGCCCTGGCCGCGGGAGCGGCGACCCTGGCTTGGCGGCGATGGGTATCCCCCAGGGCGCCGCGCCTGGCCCCCGTAGCCGGGGTTGCGCTGGCGACGGCGGCCCTGGCGCTCCTCTGCGGGGCTTCCTGGTCCAGGAACGCGGATTTTACGGATTTCGAGACCCTGTGGGTCCGTACGCTGGAAAAAAACCCCGAAGCCTGGATCGCCTACGGGAACCTGGCCAGGATATGCGAATCCCGCGGGGACCGGGAAAAAGCCATGGAATACCGCCGGAAGGTGGTGGAACTGGCCCCGGCCGTGGCCCAGGGCCATTACAACCTGGGGGCCATGCTCATCCGGGAAGGCCGGTTCGGGGAAGGAGTCCTCCACCTGTACCGTGCGGCGGAACTGGAGGACAACACCGTGTACCTCCACGCCCTGGGCATGGCCCTGGCCGCGGCGGGGCGGCCCACGGAAGCCCTGGTCCCCTTTGCCCGGGCGGTCCAGAAAGCGCCCGGGCTGCCCGAACCCCTCTACGGCCTGGGCCTGACCTTTTACCAGACAGGAGACTACGCCCAGGCCGCGGACCTTTTTCAGCAGGCCCTGGGGGCGATGGAGACGCCCCCCAAGGGCCGGGAGCAAGGAAAGAATCACCCGGACTTCCTCCTTCACGGCGGGGACCACCCTTCCGGCTTTGCCAACGGCGAACCGGGCACGGAAGAGGAAGAAGGCGCGGAATATCAACAATACCTTTTTGCGGAAATCCACCGGTACCTGGGCAAAAGCCTTCTGGCCATGGACCGGGGGCAGGATGCGGCCGGGCACCTGGGCAAGGCCCTTGACCTGCTGCCCGGCGATCCCACGATCACCTACGAACTGGCCCTGGCCCTGGCCGCGGCCGGGGAGCGGGAAAAGGCGGTCGAGCGCTTCCAGGAGGTCCTGGAGACGAACCCGGGGCACCGGGGCGCGTTGAACGATTTGGGGGTGACCCTCCTCCACATGGGACACTTTCGCCAGGCCGTGGACGTGTTCTCCCGGGCCGTAAAAGCCGGGCCGGACAACCCCGCCGCCCACAAGCACCTGGCCCAGGCCTTGTGCCTGGCCGGGGAAGGGGCAAAGGCCCAAAAGGCTCTGGAAAGGCTCCGGGCCCTGGACCCGGACGCCGCCCGCCGCACCAGCCGGTGGATGGAAACCGAGTGCGGGCCATGACCGGGTTGTTGCCATTTTTCCCGGATTTTGAAATAAGGCCGAATTATTCATGAAAAATTTCGTTGAACAGAATATATCTAATATTTTAGAAGGGTTATTGGCGGACGACCGGAAAATACGCTCGGCTTTTTTTTGAAGGAATTTCGCCATTGGCGGAATCTTTCACCCTTCGGACTCGTGAACAATCCGGGCAAGGCGCCCCGGGACCATCGAAGGATTTTGGACAAGGAACGGCATGACGACATACGAGGAGCTTTTCGAGCGCAACTACGGGGTGTTCGACGAAGAAGAGCAACAGCGCCTGAAGGCGGCCAAGATCCTGGTGGTGGGGTGCGGCGGCGTGGGCGGGGCCGTGGCCTGCGCCCTGGCCCGGAGCGGGGTGGGCAAATTCGTGCTCGTGGATTTCGACGCGTACGAGCCCTCCAACATGAACCGCCAGATGGGCTGCTTTGCCGATACCCTGGGCCGGAACAAAGCCGAGGTCACCGCCGAACAGATCCTCGCCATCAACCCGGAAGCCGAGGTGGAGGCCCACCCGGAGTACCTGCCGCTTTCCGAGATCGCCCGGCTCATGGAGGGGGCGGACCTGGTGTTCCCCGCGGCGGACGATTTCGCCTTTTCCATCATGGTGTTCCGCCAGGCCAGGCGAAACCGGCTGCCCGCGCTCCTGGTGTTTCCCTCGGGCACCTGGGCCAACGTCACCATCATCGGCCCGGAAGGCCCCACCGTGGAGGACGTGGAGGGCGTGCCGCCCCTTCCCACCTACGAGGAACTCTCCGCCATGCTCAACACGCCCAAGTACCGCTTGGGCACCTACTATTACGTGCCCCTGGGCAACTGGAAGATGGACTATTACCGGTCCTACCTCTCCGGCGAGGCGCCCCTGGCCCAGATCGCGCCCGTGGTGTGGACCGCCGCGTCCCTGGGGGCCCTGGAGGCGGTGAAACTCCTCTCCGGCCGGTGGAAGCCCGTCTCCACCCCTCATTACTGGACCATCACCGCCGAAGGCATCAAAAAGAACCGGGTCAACGCCCCCTCGGTGCAAACCTTGCTGGCCTGGCAGCGGAGGCTTGGCTACGCCCTGTTCCAGGGCCCCCTGGGCCGGGCCATGGAAAAGGCCCAGGACCTGTGGTTTTCGCGGTTCCAAAAGCGCATGACCGCGCGGGAGAAAAAGCGCAGAGCCGCGAAAAAGCCCCAGCGGCCGCCGCGGCTCCCTTTTTGACACCTGCCTGAATTTGCTCCATCTTGTATTTGGTTGGCAACTTTTTTTCCCGGCAGGATGAACATGGACGCCCCTTCGCTTCGCAGGGACCTGGAACACGCGCGGGCCGCCACCTCGCAAGACCCCGAAAAACGCTCCCGGGGCGCGGCGGGGCTGTATAGCCTGTACGGCAACACCGTCCGGGCCTTCCTTTCCCGCCGGATGGACCCGGACGCCGGGAACCCCGAAGCCGCGGAGCGGGGCTTCTGGGAGCATTTGCTACAAAGCCGCGCCCTGGAGTCCTACGACGGGGCGGTGCCCCTGTGCGCCTTTCTCCTTGCGGAAGCGGAATCCTTTCTGCGGGATAACCGGCTGGGCAAAAAGGCGCGGAAAGCGGCCGAGGACCCCGCCGCCTTGGAGATCATCTATGGCGGGGCCAAACCGGAATCCTCGCCCGAGGCCGCGGCCGGGACCCGGGCCCTTTCCCTGTTGTCCCAGACCCACCCCGCGGACGCCGCCCTGGTGCGGGAGCACTTCCTGGGTCGAACGCCCGAAGCCGGCGATGAGCGGCTTTCACGGGCCCTGGACAAGTTTTCCATCCTTTATTCCCGCTGCCTTGCCCAACAGGGCGGCGGGCACGGCGAATCCCCATGAGCGACGGCCACGAGCGCTACCGCCGGATCGACCTGTTCGGCGCGGGCCCGGCCGGGGCCGCCGAACGGGGGAACACCCTGAAGGTGATACTCTTCCGCAAGGAGGAGAAGCTCCGCTCCCACGCGGTGAAGCACTTCACCAACCTGGCCGAGTCCGACACCACCTTCAAGGTCCTCTCCCGGGAGGACCAGGCCAGGGTGACCAGGGCCATCGGCGACCTCCAGGACCTGGGATGCCCCTATTTCACCCAGGGGCTGGCCACGCCCCCCTGCGAGGGCGTGGAAAAGCGCTGCCCCATGTTTTTGGCCTGCGGCCGCATCCTGCGGGGCCTGGAAAACACCTACCTGGAACTGGTGGAGGATTTTTTACGCCAAAGCGGGGCCGCCCCCCGCTACGCCTACTTTTTTTCCGA
>JAFDHW010000174.1 GCA_019308705.1 Deltaproteobacteria bacterium | reverse complement strand
CGGATTATTCATGACGGAATCAAGCAGATAATTTGATTTTCAAGAATCAGCGTCGTGAATAATCCGGGTTAGTTTTCCATGTCCTTCAGCCGGTCCAGAATGGCCTCGGCGATCTTTTCCGCGCTTCGGCCAAAGAGCTCGGGAAGGGGCACCAGGTCCAGGTAGGAGTCCTCCCAGTTCCTGCTGGATTCCTGCACCAGGTTCTTGATGTGCTCGCCCTTTCCTCCCAGGGCCCGGGCCTTGTCCCGGGTGGGGACGTCCTCCAAGAACCCGATCTCCCACAAAAGAAGGTGCTCGATAAAGTGGGCCCTCGGTCCTTTGCCTCCGATGAGGGGGACGGCCACCAAGCTCCGGTTGTCCTTCCGGCCCTTGCCGATGTAGACGTTGCCCCGGGCCACGATGATGCGCTTGGTGCCCTTCAAGGTGCGGTCCTCCTCCACCCGGGAAGGGATGTTCGCCGCAGTGCCTTCCTTGAGCACGAGGGTGATGAAGGACTTGTCCGTGGGCTCGCCCAGAAGCGACAGGCCGCCGATGCGGTAGAGGGTCGTTCCCTTGATGTTCTTAACCACTTTCTGGAGGTTCTTCAGCACCAGCACGTTTCTGTTGATGAGCTGGTCCGTGGAGAACCCGTGCCTGGCCAGGGCCTCGAACAACAGCCCTTCCGCCTTTTCCGCGATGCGGGAAGTGCCCACGGTCACGGTCTTGGCCTGGTGCTTGATGGCGTCCACGGGCCGGGCCGTCTGGTTGATGCCAAAGGACAGGGTGTCCATGAGGACCTGGAGCATGTTGGCCGGAGTGCCCTTGGTGCCAAAGTCCAGGAAAAAATCCGCCATGGGCAGCCGGCCCGTCAGGTACTTGGCCAGAAGCGACAGGTCCGTGGGAACCGCCGGAGCCACGCCCGCAGGGTACCTGTTGGTGCGGTACATCTCCCTGAACTTGCTGTAAAAATGGGCGATCACCTCCCTGAAATCGGTTTCCAGGAGAAGCTCGTAGGCGTCCGCGGCCCCGTTCTTCTGGGAAAAGGCGTTGATGCTCTTATTCAGCGCCTCACGGAACCCGAACAGAAACTCCGACGCCCGGTTGATGGCCAAGGCCGCGTGGTAGCCCCACAAGTGCCCGGCCAGGGTGGTGACGATGGGAGCTAGGTGCGGGGGCGCCGAGGGCACATGAATCACGTGCTCGGCAAAGTCGTCGAACCGGGTTTCCCCCTCGTCCGCGATGACGACGGGTGCGGCCTTGTGGGCCTGGAAAATGGCCGTGTCCTTGATGATGTCGGACAAAACCTCCTCCGGGCTTCCCGCGGCGCACACCAGAATCAGCGGCTCGGAGGACAGGTCGATGTGCTTCTTGTCCTCCACGTAGTCCGTGGAGATGGTCTTGTAGCAGAGTTCGGAGAGCTTGATGCGGATCTCGTCCGCGGAAGCCTTGTTGGGACCGGAGCCCACCACGGCCCAATAGGTGCGCGCCGGGGCCAGGCGCCGGGCCGATTCCGCGATGGTGGCCTGCCTGCCCAGGATCTCGCGCATGCTGTTGGAAAGCGCCAGAAGCTCCCGCACCTCCCTGGCCACGAAGTCGTCGTCCCTTGCCTTGGAAGTCCGCGCCAGGAAAAGCCCCAACAGCGCGCCCGCCACGATCTGGCTGTAGAAGGCCTTGGTGGAAGCCACGGACATTTCCACGTCCCGGCCCGAGGAAGTGTAGAGCACGCCGTCGGTCTTGAAGGTGATGTCCGAATCGCGGCGGTTTACGATGCACAGGGTGTGCGCGCCCATGGCCCGGGCCATGTCCACGCAGCGGTTGGTGTCCGTGGTGGTGCCGGACTGGGTGATGGCCACCACCAGGGTGTCGGAGAGGTCACGCGCCGCGCTGTCCCGGCCCACCAGGCTGGCGGAAAGTTCCGAAGCCTTCTTGGCGGAGACTTCGCCCACGGTGTCCTTGAGGTAGTACTTGACGATCTCCGAGCAGGCCCGGGCCGCCACGCCGGCCGTGCCCTGGCCGATGAAGTGGATGCGCCGCAGGGCCCCGGATTCCAGAGCGGTTTTCAGCTTTTCCGGCACCACGGTTTCGTCCAGGTGCACGGACACCTTGCCCGCTGCCGGATCGATGCGCCACCGGTCCAGAAGCGTCTTTTCCACGGAAACCGGGCTTTCGGTGATCTCCTTCAGGAAATAATGGGCGAATCCCTGGCGGTCGATGTCCCGGGAGGTGATGGCCGTGGACTGGATGTCGGCTTCGGAAAGCTCAAGGGGCGTGCCGTCGTAGTACATGGCCCGGATCCCGGAAAGCCCCTGCCCTTCCTGATCCAGGACAAACACCTGGCCCGAGACCGGGCCGGTCGGGGTATCCACGGTCTTTTCACCGGAAAGCTTGATGAACCGGGAAGTTTCCTCCACGAACCCGTAGACCTCCGAGGAGGGAAAGTATCCCCGCTCGCCCATGCCCACGAAGAGCGTCTGGCCCGAGCCTTTCTGGGCCAGGAAGAGCTTTCCCGGGGCCAGGTCCGTGTGCATGAAGATGGCGTGGGACCCGGTGAACTCGCCCACCGCCAGCCGGAAGGCCTCCACCGGGTCCGCCCCGGCCAAAAGGTGCTTTTCGATGACCAGGGGGATGATCTTGGTGTCCGTGGTGATTTCCGGCGGCACCCGGCGGCCCGTGCGCGCCTCGTACTCGGCTTTTAGCTTTTCGTGGTTGTCGATATCGCCGTTTAAGCTCACGTGGATGAGGGCCTGACCGTCGCCGGCCGTGGAAACCAGGTTGTCCACGGGGTGGCAGTTGGCCTCGGTGATGGCGCCCACGGACGCCCAGCGGGTGTGGCCCGTGATGGAGCGGTTTGCAATCGGCAGGGATGCCGCCAAAGCAAGGAGCTTGTCCTCGTTGACCTGGCGGCGCAGGGCGGCCACGTTCTCCCCCAACCTGCCGATTTCCGCGGCCACCTTGTACACGAACCCCAGGGAGCAGGCCTTGCCCTGGTGCACGGACAAGGACCCGGCAAGGAGAAGCGGCCGCTTTTGCCGCTCTTCCAGTTCGCCGGAAAGCCCGGCATGCTCCGCGGCCTGCAAAAAGGCCTGGAAATGCTCCGGGGAAAAGTGGAGCAAGACCGAGATGCCCGCGGAGTCGCGGCCCCGCACCTCCAGCCGGTCCAGGGAGGACAGGACCGTGTTGATCTCCCGGAACACGGCCATGGCTTCGGGCTTCTTGTCCGGCTCCAGGGACCGGGCCAGAAGCCCGGTCTTGTCCGCGGCTTCCAGCACCTCGTGCTCCAGGCACCAGGCGCAGTCCTTGAGCTTTTCCATGCGCGCGGAAAACACCCGGATGTCCTCGGGCGGCACCGAGTCCCGCAGGGCGTACAGGGCGTTTTCCTCGTCCATGGCCAGGCGGGTCAGGCGTCCGGCCAGCCCGGCCACGCGGGCCTTGTAGTCCCTGTCCATGATGAGGCGGTAAAACAGCCCGTCGTCCTTGAAGGACTGCGCGTTTTGGGCCAGGGACTCCAGCAGGTCGTCGCCCCCCAGGTAGGCGGCGGCGGAAAGGACCTTTTCCCGGGTCAACGACGCGGCCTTGAGGACCTCGATGTCCTTTTCCAACTGGTCCAGGTCCGGCTCCGGGGCCGGTGCGGGCCGCTTTTTGTAGGCCACAAAGCCGGACAGGCCGCAGGCAAGCATCCCCGGCCGCAGGGGAAACAGGACCAGGGAGCCGGCAGGCACGCGGCCGGGAAACCGGCCGATGTATATCGGCATCCGGGCAAAAAGGAGGACGATGGCCGCCACGCGCCGGATGGCGCAAAACGCGGGAAAAAACAGGCTGGGCATGAAATCACATCCTGGAATATAGTTCCCGGACCCTGTCGCGGGTCATCTTCTCTTTCCAGCCAGGACCCAGGGCGTTTTCCCACAGGGGCGCCATGGAAAGGGCCACGTCGATCATCTTTTCCATGGATTCCTCGGACAACCCCCGGGTCAGGTTCCTGGGCAGGTCGATCCCGTGCTTGTCCACCATGGCTTTGAACTCGACCACGCCCTTTGGGTAGAACTCCTCCAGGTAGTCGAACACCACGCTGTTGCCGATGCCGTGGCGAAGGCCCAGGACGTAGGACATGCCGTAGGAAAGCGCGTGGCACACCCCCACCTGGGACCAGGCGATGCTCATGCCCCCGCAGAACGAGGCCATCATGAGTTTTTCGTCCGCCTCCGCGGGGTAGATGTCCCCCAAAAAGACCTCCCGGCACAGTTCCAGCGCCTTTTCGCCGTACGCCCGGGAAAAGGCGTTCAAAAACGTGCCCTCCAGGGATTCCACGCAGTGGATGTAGCAGTCCATGCCCGTGTAGAACCACTGGTCCCTGGGCACCCCGGAAAGCATGTCCGGGTCCAGGACCGCCTGGTTGAACACCGAGTAGTCACTGTTGATGCCGAGCTTTCTCACCGGGCCGGTGAGCACGGCGGTGCGGGAGACCTCCGCGCCCGTGCCCGCCAGGGTGGGGACCGCCGCGTGCCAGAGGGAGGGGTATTTCACCAGGTCCCACCCCTGGTAGTCCGCCGAGGAGCCGGGGTTGGTCAGCATCACGGAAACCGCCTTGGCGATGTCCATGACGCTGCCGCCGCCGATGCCCACCACGCCCGCGGGAAGCCTTTCCCCGGCCGCGCGGATCTCCTCGGTCAGCTCATCCACCTGGGTGGTCTTGGGTTCGTGCTCGGAAACGTCCACAAAGAGGATCTGGTCGCCCTCTTCCACGGGCAGGCGGGAGGCGAGGTCCTTGTGTTCGAACACCGCGTCCACCAAAAACACCGCCCTGGAGCCGGCCGCATGTTTCACCGGGGCCAGGATCTCGTCCAGCTGGCCGATGCACCCCCGGCCGAACACCACCCGGTCCACCATTTTGAAGTTTCGGAATTTCATGGATATGAAGAGGCCCTCCTACAGGCCGAATACGCTTTTGATCCTGGCTGCCCGGTCCTCCAGGCCCTTCCGGGTCCAGGAAAGCTTGATCTGCATGCAAATGGTCCGGCCCATGATGGTGTCGGAGGCAGGCAGGCTCACCTTCCCGTAGTCCGGAACGTCGTCCAGAAGCTGAAGCGGCAGGCGCGCTGCCGCGGCAAGGTTTTTTAAGTGGTCCCACTGGCGGATGTAGTGCCAGTTGTTGTCGAACCAGTAGAAGCAGCCGTCCACCCCGGCGGCGGCCAGGTCTCCGGCCGCCTTGCGCGCAGAGTCCTCGTCCGGAAGCATGAAGCTCAAAAACGTGGCCGAGTCGCCTTCCGGGTCGATCAGGCGGCGGAAGCTTATCCCGGGGACCTCCCCCAGCACGTTCTTCAGGTAGGCCTTGTTCTTGCGCTGAGTCTCGAGGATGTTGTCCAGCTTGCGCAGCTGGGCCAGGCCCACGGCCGCGTTCAGCTCGCTGATGCGGAAATTCGTGCCGACGATGGGGTGGCCCTCCTTGCCCCGGTCGCTGCCCACGTGATCGTGGCCGTGGTCCGAGAATTGGTCCGCCCGGGCGTACAGCTTGGCGTCGTTGGTGACCACCGCCCCGCCCTCGCCGCAGGTGATGGTCTTGACCGGGTCAAAGGAAAAGCAGCCCATGTGGCCGAAGGTGCCCGCGGCTTTTCCCTTGCACGTCGCGCCCACGGACTGGCAGGCAT
>JAFDHW010000173.1 GCA_019308705.1 Deltaproteobacteria bacterium | reverse complement strand
TAAATTGTAACCAACCGGGAAGGACGGCTTTCATGGATGCCAACAACAAGTGGGCCGGATTGGAGAGGGCGCCCCACCGGAGCCTGTTCAAGGCCATGGGCTACACGGATTCGGAGATACAAAAGCCCCTGATCGGCGTGGCCAACCCGGCCAACGCCATCATCCCCGGGCACGTGCACCTGGACCTGGTTGCCGAGGCCGTGCAAAAGGGTGTGTACGCCGCGGGCGGCACCCCGGTGCCCTTCGGCGTCATCGGCGTGTGCGACGGCATCGCCATGGGCCACGAGGGGATGAAGTACTCCCTGGCCTCCCGGGAACTCATCGCCGACTCCATCGAAACCATGGCCAGGGCCCACAACCTGGACGGCCTGGTGCTGGTGACCAACTGCGACAAGATCGTGCCCGGCATGCTCATGGCCGCGGCCCGGCTGGACATCCCCTCGGTGGTGATCTCCGGCGGTCCCATGCTGGCGGGCAGCCACAAATCCATCAAAGGCGGGGAACATATCGACCTGATCTCCGTGTTCGAGGCCGTGGGCGCGGTGAAATCCGGCGCCATGAGCGAAGAAGAGCTTGCCATCGTGGAAAACGAGGCCTGTCCCGGGTGCGGATCCTGCGCGGGGATGTTCACCGCCAACTCCATGAACTGCCTCACCGAGGCCATCGGCATGGGCTTGCCGGGAAACGGCACCATTCCCGCGGTCCACGCGGGCCGCATCCGCCTGGCCAAGCAGGCGGGGGAAGCGGCGGTCAACGCGGTGAAACGGGGCATCACCCCCCGGTCCATCCTCACCCCGGAGGCCTTTGCCAACGCGCTTGCCGTGGACATGGCCCTGGGCTGCTCCACCAACACGGCGCTTCA
Organism: Deltaproteobacteria bacterium; assembly: GCA_019308705.1. Classification (GTDB taxonomy): domain Bacteria; phylum Desulfobacterota; class Desulfobacteria; order Desulfobacterales; family Desulfatibacillaceae; genus JAHJUF01. The sequence continues at coordinate 4,763 of JAFDHW010000173.1, read as the reverse complement.
TTTGACCGCCATCGCCCGGGAGGCGGAGGTGCCCTTTTCCCTGGACATGATCAACGAGATTTCCGCCAAGGTGCCGCACTTGTGCAGCCTGTCGCCCGCCGGGCCCCACCACATCCAGGACCTGCACGCAGCCGGCGGCATCCCCGCGGTTCTCGCCGAGCTTCTCAAAAACGGCCTGGTCAACGGTTCCGCTCCCACGGTGAACGGAAACACCGTGGCCCAAAACGTGGAGTCCGCCCGCATCCTGGACCCGGAGGTTATCCGCACCGCGGACAATCCCTACCACGTCCAGGGCGGGCTGGCGGTACTCTTCGGCAACCTGGCCCCGGAAGGCTGCGTGGTGAAGCAGTCCGCCGTGGCGGACAAGATGCTCACCCACAAGGGTCCGGCCCGGGTGTTCGACGGCGAGGAAGAAGCCACCCAGGCCATCCTGGCCGGGAAAATCCAAAAGGGCGACGTGGTGGTCATCCGCTATGAAGGTCCCCGGGGCGGGCCGGGCATGCGGGAGATGCTCACCCCCACCTCGGTGATCTGCGGCATGGGACTGGACGCGGACGTGGCCCTGATCACCGACGGCCGGTTCTCCGGGGGCACGCGCGGCGCGGCCATCGGCCACGTGTCGCCCGAAGCCATGGCCGGCGGCCCCATCGCCCTGATCGAGGAGGGCGACGAGATCGAAATCGACATCCCGGGAAAGTCCATCTCGCTTTCCGTGAACACCGAAACCCTGGCCAAACGCCGGGCCGCCTGGACCCCGCCGGAGGCCAGGGTGACCAAGGGCTACCTGGCGCGCTACGCCCGGTCCGTCACCTCGGCTTCGGAGGGCGCGGTGGTCCTGTAGGAAAAATCTCCGGCCGGAAGGCCCGTTAAGGAAAAGGTGCGCATGAATCTCAACGGCTCGCAGATATTCTGGAAGATATTGAAGGAAGAGGGCGTGGACACGGTCTTCGGCTATCCCGGGGGCGCGGTCATAGACCTCTACGACGAACTGGCCCGCACCAAGGGCATCGAACACATCCTGGTCCGGCACGAGCAGGGCGCGGTGCACGCGGCGGACGGCTACGCCCGGGTCTCGGGCAAGACCGGCGTGTGCCTGGTCACCTCCGGCCCGGGGGCCACCAACACGGTCACAGGCATAGCCTCGGCCTACTGCGACTCCGTGCCCCTGGTGGTGTTCACCGGCCAGGTGCCCACCACCCTGATCGGCAACGACGCGTTCCAGGAAGTGGACATCGTGGGCATCACCCGGCCCTGCACCAAGCACAACTACCTGGTGGGCGACATCAACGACTTTGCCCGCATCCTCAAGGAGGCCTTCTACCTGGCCTCCTCGGGCAGGCCCGGGCCGGTGCTGGTGGACATCCCCAAGAACGTGATGCAGGCCACGGTCAACTTCAAGACCCCTCCCAAGAAGACGACCATGCGGTCCTACAACCCCACCTACGAGCCCAACGTCAAGCAGCTCAAGAAGGTGGTCAAGGCCCTCGTGGAAGCCAAGCGGCCGCTGATCTTCGCCGGCGGCGGCGTGGTGCTGTCCAAGGGCTCGGACGAACTCACCAGGCTGGCCCGCAGGCTGTCCATCCCCGTGACCACCAGCCTCATGGGCCTGGGAAGCTTTCCCGGCACGGACCCGCTTTCTTTGGGCATGCTGGGCATGCACGGCACCTACCGGGCCAACATGAGCACCGCGGCCTGCGACGTCATGCTGGGCGTGGGCGTGCGGTTCGACGACCGGGTCACGGGAAAGACGGACACTTTCGCCTCCCAGGCAAAGATCATCCACATAGACATCGACCCCACGAGCATCCGGAAGAACGTGCCCGTGTGGCTGCCCGTGGTGGGCGACTGCGCCATCACCCTGAAGAAGCTGAACGAGCTTCTGGACGCCGAGGACCTCTCCGGCGTGGCCGAACGCCGCCGGGCCTGGCTGGACCAGGTGGAGGAGTGGAGAAAGGCCAACCGCCTGGCCTATGACCAGAAGGACGTGATCAAGCCCCAGTACGTGGTCCAGAGGCTCTACGAACTCACCAAGGGAGAGGCCATCATCACCACGGAGGTGGGCCAGAACCAGATGTGGGCCGCCCAGTACTACCTGTTCGACCGGCCCAACCGGTTCGTCACCTCGGGAGGGCTGGGGTGCATGGGCTTCGGCCTGCCCGCGGCCATCGGCGCGCAGATGGCCGCGCCCGGCGAGCTGGTGGTGGACATCGCCGGCGACAGCTCCATCCAGATGAACTCCCAGGAACTGGCCACCGCGGTGCAGTACAACCTGCCGGTGAAGGTCGTCATCTTGAACAACGGCTACCTGGGCATGGTGCGCCAGTGGCAGGAGCTTTTCTACGACCGCCGGTACTCCGAAACCCGCATGAGCCACGCCCCGGACTTCGTGAAGCTGGCCGAGGCCTACGGCGCCATGGGACTCCGCGCGGACAAGCCCGAGCAGGTGGACGAAACCCTGGAAAAGGCCATGGCCCACAACGGCCCGGTGATCATGGATTTCCGGGTGGAGGCCGAGGAGTCCGTGTACCCGATGGTTCCCGCGGGCGCGCCCATCACGGAAATGCTGCTGGTGTAAGGGGGGGATGAAACATGCAGGACGAACAAAGACACATCCTGGGCCTGCTGGTGGAAAACCAGCCCGGCGTGCTCTCCCGCGTGGCGGGGCTGTTCTCGGGCAGGGGCTTCAACATCGAAAGCCTGTGCGTGGCCGAAACCAACGAGCCCGGCGTCTCCCGGATCACCCTGGTGACCAAGGCCAACGAGGCCATTCTGGAACAGATCAAGAAACAGGTGAACAAGCTGGTGAACGTCATCAAGGTCATCGACCTGTCCAACGTTCCGGCCGTCAAGCGGGAAATGGTGCTCATCAAGGTCAAGGCCAAGCCCGAGCACCGCGCGGAGATCCTGCGCATCGTGGACATCTTCCGGTGCAAGGTTGTGGACGTGTCTTCGGAGCACTACACCGTGGAGGTCACCGGCGACCAGGACAAGATCGCCGCCCTGCTGGACCTGTTCCGGCCCATGGGCATCTGGGAGATAGCCCGCACCGGCATCAACGCCCTTAGCCGGGAGAAAAAGTAGGAAAAAAACCGCGGGAAGAGATCCCGAACGGCTCCGGCTCCACGCGGCCGATGCCGCGACGGCCGGGACGGAGGCATGGAAAGCGGCACCGAACCGGTTTGGGGAAAGGGGGCGAGGGGAAACCCTTTTCTTCAAGAAGCGTTTTCCCTTCACAAAAAAACCGAGAGGAAGCGATCATGGCGAAGATTGATTTCGGCGGAGTGATGGAGGAAGTGGTCACGCGGGACGAGTTTCCCCTGGACAAGGCCCGGGAGGTGTTGGCCGGCGAGACCGTTGCGGTGATCGGCTACGGGGTGCAGGGCCCGGCCCAGGGGCTGAACATGCGGGACAACGGCGTCAACGTCATCGTGGGCCAGCGCCAGGGCGAGCATTACTGGGACAAGGCGGTGGCCGACGGGTGGGAGCCGGGCAAGACGCTGTTTCCCATCGAGGAGGCCTGCGAGCGGGGCACCATCATCAACTACCTGGTGTCCGACGCGGCGCAGATGATTTTGTGGCCCACGGTGTCCGAGCGGCTGAACGAGGGCGACGCCCTGTATTTCTCCCACGGGTTTTCCATCGTGTACAAGGACCAGACCAAGGTGATCCCGCCGGAAAACATCGACGTGATCATGGTGGCGCCCAAGGGTTCGGGCAGGAACGTGCGGCTGAACTTCCTGGACGGCTCAGGCATCAACTCCTCCTTTGCCGTGCACCAGGACTACACGGGCCGCGCCATGGAGCGCTGCCTGGCTTTGGGCATCGCCGTGGGTTCCGGGTACCTGTTCCCCACCACGTTCGAAAAGGAGGTGTTTTCCGACCTCACGGGCGAGCGCGGCGTGCTCATGGGCGCGTTGGCCGGGGTCATGGAGGCCCAGTACAATCTTTTGCGCGAAAAGGGCCACTCCCCGTCCGAAGCGTTCAACGAGACCGTGGAGGAGCTGACCCAGTCCTTGATCCGGCTGGTGGCGGAAAACGGCATGGACTGGATGTTCTCCAACTGCTCCACCACGGCCCAGCGGGGCGCGCTGGACTGGGCGCCCAGGTTCCGCGATGCGGTGGCCCCGGTGTTCGAGGAGCTTTACGAGTCCGTGCGCTCCGGCAAGGAGACCGAGCGGGTGCTCGCGGCCAACTCCCAGCCGGACTATGAACAGAAGCTCCGCGCCGAGCTGGACGCCGTCAAGAATTCCGAGATGTGGCGCGCCGGCGCGGCGGTACGGGCCCTAAGGCCCGAAAACCAGAAGAAATAGCCGGGGACGAAGAGGCGTCCCCCGGCGCAAGTGGCCGGAGAGCCGGTCTTTGAGGTTTCCATGGGTCAAGTACTCGTCTACGACACCACGCTCAGGGACGGCACCCAGGGCGAGGACATCAACTTCACCGCCGAGGAGAAGCTGAGGATCGCCACCCGGCTGGACGACCACGGCTTCCACTACGTGGAGGGCGGGTGGCCCGGGGCCAACCCGCGCGACGACCGGTTCTTCGCCCTGGCCAGGAAGGTGTCCTTCAAGAACGCCAAGCTGGTGGCCTTCGGTTCCACCCGCCGCCCCGGCGTGGCCGCGGACAGGGACACGAACCTGCAGGCGCTGGCCAAGGCGGGCACCCCGGCCACGGCCATCTTCGGCAAGTCCTGGGACATGCACGTCAAGAGGGTCCTGGGCATCGGCCTGGAGGAAAACCTGGCCATGATCACCGAGAGCGTGGCC
>JAFDHW010000172.1 GCA_019308705.1 Deltaproteobacteria bacterium | reverse complement strand
GGCCTCGGGCATGCCCTTGAACATGAGGATGAAGGAAACCAGCATGCCGTAGATGGCCGTGGTCTGGGTGACGGCCTGGCCAAGGAGCATGACGTTGGTCACCGGACCGGCGCGGTCGGGGTTCCTGGCCACGCCGTAGCAGGAGGTCTGGGCCACCAACCCGCCGCCGATGCCCGGGCCGATGGCCGCGATGCCGCTGGCCAGCCCCGCGCCCAAAAGCGCCGCCCAGGTGGGGTTCACCGGCCGGCCGGAGAAATTGGTGAACAAAAGGATGAAGCTCACCACCATGGCGAAGATGGCCGGGGTTTGGCACACCGCCGAGCCGATGAGCATGTTGGTCATAAGCCGGCCGGAGGCCTGGGGCTGGCGGGCCATGCCTTCGCAGGCCGCGCCGGCGGGGAATCCGGAACCCACCCCCGAACCGATGGCGCCGAAGCCCATGCAAATTCCCGCGGAAAACACCACCGACACGTCCAGCCACGAGCCGTGGGAGAAGTCGCTGAACAAGAGCAGCATGGCCACCACCAGGGCGAAAATGGCCGCGGATTCGGCCACCGCCTGGCCCACCAGCATGGTCTTGAAAATGTCTCCCGCCAGCGCGGGGTTTCTTGAAACCGCCCCGTTGGCCTGCGCCGCGGCGAGCCCCTCGCCAACGGCCGCGCCGATGGCGCCGAAGCCCATGCACAATCCCCCCCCGGCCAGCGCAGCCAGCCGGGTCCACGTGGCAACGTCGAATTCCATGGTCATTTCACCTGAACCGCGATGTACACCACCGTGAGCATGGTAAACACGAACGCCTGGATGGTGCCCACGAAAAGCGAGAAAAAGACGATCAGAAAGGGAGGCAGGATGATGGAGTACGTCAGATAGGACACCACCAAGATGATGATGGAGCCTCCCATGATGTTCCCGAAAAGCCGGAAAGAGATGGAGACGACCTTGGCCAGCTCGCCGATCAAGTTCAGCGGCATCATGAACGCGAAGGGCTGGAAGTACTCGGAAAGGTAGCCCTTGAGGCCCTTGGCGCGGATGCCCGCCACGTGGGCGATGACAAACCCCATGACGCCCAGGGAAAGCGGGGTGTTCAGGTCCTTGGTGGGCTCCTCCAGGTGGGGAAGCGCCCCCAGCCAGTTGCCCACCAGGAGGAACATGAACAAGGCGCAGATGAGCGGCCCGAAGGTCTTGGCCTTCTCCTTGTCCAAGGCGTCCTCGGTGAGCCCGAAAAACTGGGCCACGAAGAGTTCGCCCACCACCTGGACGGGGTTGGGCACCAGGCCCCTCCTGCGCACGGCGAAAAAGCCGAACACCAGGAGGAAGGTGATGGCGATCCAGGTCATGAGGATGGCCTCGAGGTTGAACACGAACTCGCGGCCTCCCAGAGTGACGATGATCTGATGGATCCTGCCGAGATCTTCCATGGATCAGACCTGCCGGTTTGCTATGGCCTTGAGCCGGGTTCCCACCACGTGGTCCGCCAGGATCACCGCCTGGACGCAAAACAGCCCGCCCACCGCCGGAAAAAAGGCGAACGCCTCAAGGCGCAGGGCCAGGTAAAGGGGAACGGCCAAAACCAGGTAACGGAAAAGAAGGGAAGAGAAAAACCGCGCCACAGAGCGCCTCTTGGAGCCCGCCGCCACGCGGGCGGGCAGCCCCCTGGCCATGAGCAGAAAATTTGCGACGGACGCCAGCGCACCCAGCACCACGCCCCTGGCGGCGTCCGGGCGGCCCAGGAGCACGCACACCGCCGCGGCGGCCAGGGCCGCCAGGGCCGCACCCGTTCCGTAGCGCCGCAAAACCGCCTGTACCGGTGTCGTGGACATGACTGGACCTCCCGACGGTCAAAAACCCGGGGCATCCCTTGCCGGGGTGTGCTCCAACTTGCCGCTTTTGTGATGAAGGGCGGGGGGCCGTCAGGGGGACTGGCCATGGTCCTCGCCGTTTTCGTCCTTGTCCTGATCCTGCTCCTGGCCGCCCTCGGTGATCTCCATGATCTGCCGGTAGGCGACCACACCGCCGCCCACCACCCCCAGGATGGTGAACACGGCGGTGAAAACCCCCCGGGTGGAAAGCCAGCCGTCCAGCTTGCGCCCGACCCAGAAGCAGAACAGAATGCTTCCCGCCATGGTCAGGCCGAGTTGCATGATGATGGTGGCGTCCTCGGCCCAGGGGCGGTTCTTTTTGAAATCGAAAAATTTTTTCAATCCGAAATCCCCCGGGGCGCGCCGCCGGCGGGCGGTTTTTCCACACCCCCGGGAAGCGTCGCACGAGTTAACAAACTGGACACAGGCTGTCAACAAGTTATAATATGAAACGTTTTAGCACACATTCCACCGGCAACCAACGGCCGCGCCTTGCCCGGCGCGGTTTTTCGCGGCCCTTCCGCCGGCAGGCGACCCGGGCCGGCCAGGATTCTGGAGAACGACATGACCCTGGATTTTACGGAGTTCTTCCAAAAATACGAGGCCTTGGCCTCGTTTGCCGACGCCACCTTCGACAAGGTGAAATCCGCCTACCCCGCCGAGGTCACCTGCAAGGAGGGCTGCCAGGACTGCTGCCACGCCCTGTTCGACCTTTCCCTGGTGGAGGCGATCTACATCAGCAAAAAATTCCGGGAGCGTTTTTCCGGCAAGGAAAAGGACGCCATCGTCGAGCGGGCCAACGCGGCGGACAGAAAGGCCTACCAGATAAAAAAGGAAGCGGCCCAGGCCGCGGCCAGGGGCAAGGACATGGAGCACATCTTCGCCCGGGTGTCCTGGGAGCGGGTGCGCTGCCCGCTTCTTTCCGACGACGACCGGTGCATCATGTACGACGTCCGGCCCCTGACCTGCCGCCTGTACGGCATTCCCTCGGCCGTGAACGGCAAGGCCCACATCTGCGGCAAGTCCGGCTTCGTCAAGGGCAGGCCCTACCCCACGGTGAACATGGACGCCCTGCACCGCCAGATGTACGTGCTCTCCCAGGAGCTGGTGGAGAGCATTCCCACCAGGTACGTGAAGATGGCGGACATGCTGGTGCCCCTGTCCATGGCGCTTCTGACCGACTACAACGAACAATACCTTGGCGTGGAATCCCCCCAGGACAAGGACCTGGACTGCCGGGCCGGGAAGAAACCATGAACGACGAAAAACGCGAGGCGCCAAGAATCGCGGAAAAAGAGGACGAACAGGCCCGCAAGAAAGCCGTGTTCGAGGGCATGAGCGAGCGCCGCAAGAAGCAGGTGCTGGCCCGTGGCTACGACAAGTGGGACCCCTTCTTGGCGCCCAAGGACCCCATCGACATCCGCCGGGACCCCACCAGGCGCACCTCCAAGCAGCTCATGCGGGAGTTCCTCCAGTCCCTGCCCCACGACAAGTACACCAACTCCTACGGCCGGGGCGTGCTGGAAATGGCCATGGGCATCATCAACGAGGAGGAACGGTTCCTGGGCATGTACGACTTCGCCTGCTGGTACCGCGACCTCCTTGAACGCGAAAAGGCCAAGGGGGGTTCCTCCTGAGGTGAACAAGGCGCTCCTTTCGTGGGACGGGCTGGCGGAATACCTCGTTTCCGCGGGCCGGGTCCCGGCGCACCGGCTGATCCGGGAGTTGGCGAAGGCCACGAGCCTCCCCGGGAGCCGGGTGCGCCACAGGCTCAGGGAACTGGTGGAGGCCGGCCAGGTGTGCCAGACCTGGACCGAGGGGGTTTCCTTCTACGAGCCGGGCTTTTTGCGGCCGCTTTCCGTGGGGGAGCGGCTGGTGCTGGCCAGGCCGGGCGCCGGCCGCCCGGACCCGGAAAAAGTCCCCGTGTTTTTGCCCCCCGGCGCGGCCTTCGGCCTGGGCCGCCACCCCACCACCCGCCTGGCCTGCACGCTTTTGGAAAAGGTCCTGGGCCACGGCGGACTCCTGCCCCCGGGCCTGCGCACCACGGCCATGGACGCCGGGTGCGGCACGGGCGTGCTGGGACTGGCGGCGCTTTTGCTGGGCATGGAGCGGGCCGTTCTGGTGGACATCGACCCCGTGGCCGTGGACGAGGCGAGGCGAAACGCCCGGCTAAACGGCCTTGACGACCGGGCGGACGTTTCGGGCGAGCCGCTGGAATCCTTCGCCGGTCCTTATCCGCTGATCCTGGCCAACCTGCGGGGCCCCACCCTGGTGCGGCTTTTGCCCTGGATGGAACGCGTGGCGCCCGCGGGAGGAATGCTGGTGGCCACGGGAACCCGGCCCGGCGAGGCCGCATCCTTCGCCGCCCGAGCCGCCGGCCACGGGTTCGCCCCGGTCCTTGAGCGCACCGAGGCCGGGTGGACGGGGCTTGCCCTGGCCAGGAAATGAACCCGCGAGGGTTTCGCATCCAGCCGCGGTGTGGTAGGGTCCCCGGACCTTGGCCCGAATCATTCATGAAAAATGCGCGCTGTTTCTTTGAGGAATGCTGACATCGGCGACATTTTTCACCCTTCCGGCGAGCCCGATGCACGCGATAGCTGCGTCAGGAGGCGGTCGCGGTACAAAAGTACAGCTTCCCTCCTCCTTACTCTCGCGCGAATCGAACGCGTGAATAATCCGGGTTAAATTCGCAAGAAACGCCTGCCCACCGGCGGGCCCAGAGGAGAAGAGCCATGGAAAAGCACCGGAACGCGGACGAATACATCGCCTACTGGAGAAACGCGGTGGCGTCCAACCCGGAGTGCTCCAACAGCCGGTACAACCTGGCGGTGGGGCTTCTGGGCAAAGGCGAGTACGACGAGGCCGCCGAGCAGCTTCAGGCCGCCGTGCACATCAGTCCCCGGTTCGCCGAGGCCTACGTGCAACTGGGAGGCATCGCGCTGGCCCGGGGCGACCTGGACGGATGCATGCACTACAACAAGATGGCCACCCAATGCAGGGCCGGCTTCAGCGTGGCCTTCGGCAACCTGGGCTTCTGCCACATGCAGAAGGGCGAGATCGACGAGGCGGTGAGAAACCTCACCAAGGCCATCAACTACAACCCCAACTTCGTCCAGGCCTACACCACCCTGTCCACGGCCTACCTGGCCCAGGGCCTGGTGGATGAAGCCATCGCGGCCTGCGAAAAGGCCCTGGAACTGCACCCGGATTTCGCCGTGGCCCACAACAACCTGGCGTTGGCTTACATGGAAAAGGGCGAATTCAAAAAGGCCGTCGAGCACGTGGACCAGGCTCAAAGCCTGGGCTACGAGGTGGCCGGGGAACTGCTGAAGGAGTTGGAGCCCCACCGAGGGTAACTCCCCGCTTCCGCGGGGCTTTTTCCCGCACCCTTCCCTTGGGGGCGGCCCGCGCGGACCGCCCCCCTTTTTTCCCTTCCTTCTTCGCCGCGGCCTCTCCTTTTCCGGCCCGAAACCCCCGTGCTTTTAGGGTTGACAAAGACCACGCATCGACATACAGATGCCCCGGTTATACTCCCTGGCTTGTATTCTTGGGGGCATTGGGCTGAAAAATCGGGCATCCGCCCCCATTTCCCGGAAGTTTTCCCCTGGTTTCACTGGAAAAAAAGCTCCCGGGGCGGCCTTTGGTTTTTTCATCGAGAACCCGCGGAAACCCGCGATACATACGGACCAGATACGAAAAGTTCGGGAGGAGAGGAGGTGACCAACCCGCATCTTGAAGCGGTGCGATACGTTCGGACCTTCTGAAACAGGAAAACCATCACCCATTT
>JAFDHW010000171.1 GCA_019308705.1 Deltaproteobacteria bacterium | reverse complement strand
GGAAGCTGTACTTTTGTACCGCGACCCCCTCCTGACGCAGCTATCGCGTGAATCGGGCTCGCCGGAAGGGTGAAAAATTTCACCAATGTCAGCATTCCTCAAATAAACAGCGTGTATTTTTCAAGGACCCTTCAATTGGCACTTAACCTGTTTAAATCCATATAAATATTTTATTCGGTGAAATTTTTCATGAATAATTCGGGCTAGGCCCCGGTTCAGGGGACGGTCATTTTCTGTTGGTCTCCACCGCACGCAGGACCAGCCGCAGGATCTCGTCGGCGGCCCTGGCCTCGATGTTCTGGCCGAAGTCGCGGTAGATTTCTTCGTCCAGCCGGGCGAACACCTCGGCCACCCCGGGGTTGGTCTTCCAGCAGGCTTCCAGGTTCTTGTGAAAGATCAAGGGGCCCAGGTACAGAAGGTGCACGGGCAGGGTGCCCGCCGGCACGAACTCGCCCGAGGCCGCCCCTTCCTTCATGATGTCGGTCAGGATGGCGTAGATGCGCACCAGGTCCTCGGCGATGACCACGGGCAGGTTCTGGCCGCCCGAGGCCACCTCCCGCATCATGAGGGGGGCTAAGGAAGGATGCTCGTCCACGGTTTGGGCAATGGCCAGAAAGTAGGCCTTCAGCTTGTCCGTGGGGGTTGTCGCCTTTTCCACCGAGGTTTCGATGCGTTCGGCCGCGTCCTCGGTGACATCGTGGAGCACTTGGGCGTACAGGGCCTCCTTGTCGCCGATGTGGTAGTAGATGGTGGCCTTGTTCACTCCGGCCTTCTTGGCGATTTCATCCACCCGGGCGCCGTTGTATCCCACGTCGGCGAACACGTTCGTGGCCGCCTCGATGATGCGCTGGACCGTCTTGGATCGCTTGTCCTTGAGTGCCCTGGTGTACATGACCCCTCTCCTGAATGGCTAGTTTTACCACCAAGCTAGCTACCGCCCGAAGGTTGGGGATGTCAAGCGGTTTCCTGCTGGTTCCTTCCCTGGAAAATCCCGGGCTGGGGCTACGGCCGCGGCGTAATTTTTCCTACCGGTAAAATACCAGGTTTTTTTACCGCTTGACCAAATGGAGTTTGTGCATATCAATGCGGGAAGCGTGGTTTCGCCGCTCCTGACCCTGCAAAAAAATCCCAGGTGTGGTGAGACATCCAAAAGGTTTTTTCGGTCCAGGCTTTTTTCGTGAAGGGCCAAGAAAGCCGGCCCCCCCACCCGAAAGGAAGCGTTTCCCATGCCCAAGAAGAGGAAGAAGGCGGGCAAACCCGGAAAGGACAACGGCTTGGTGTCGTTGGGAATATGCGTGGGAGCCTCCAGCATCACCATCTGCGAGGCCAAACAGGAGGGTGAAACGCCGTGCATCGTGCGCACCGCCTCCCACGCCCACGAGGGAAACCCTGGAAAGATCCTGGCCGACGTGCTGGCCGGGCTTTCCATGGATTCCTATGACCGCATCGCGGTGACGGGCAGAAAATTCCGCGACGCCTTGAACCTTTCCTCCATCGACGAGCCCGAGGCCGTGGAGCGCGCCTACGCCCACGCCAGGCCCGCGGGCGTTTTTTGCCCGGCGGTCGTCTCCGCGGGCGGAGAAACCTTCATGGTCTACGTGTTGGACGACTCCGGCCGCATCAAGCGGGTGAACACGGGCAACAAGTGCGCCTCGGGCACGGGCGAGTTCTTCCTGCAGCAGCTCGCGCGCATGGGCGTATCCCTCGAAGAGGCCGCGGAGTGGGCCGCCTCGGAACATCCCCACCACGTTTCCGGCCGGTGCTCCGTGTTCTGCAAGTCCGACTGCACCCACGCCACCAACAAGGGCGTGCCCAAGAAGCGCGTGGTGGCCGGCCTGTGCAGGATGATGGCGGACAAGGTCCTGGAGTTGCTCAAGCGCGTGGAGCGCAAGAACGTCATGCTGGCGGGCGGGGCCTCGCAGAACCGCATGATGGTGGAGTATCTCCGGCGGGAGATCCCCGGGCTGGTGGTGCCGGAGCACGCGGCCTGCTTCGAGGCCACGGGCGCGGCCCTGTGGGCCCTGGAGAACGAGACGAAGCCGTATCCCGGCTGGGACCGCTTGTTCGCCAGGCGCAAGGCCACCCACGACACCCTGCCTCCGTTGTCCTCGGCCGAAAGCCTGGTCGAGTTCAAGACCCTGGAGTACGGCCGGGTGCGGCCCGGGGACGAGTGTCTGTTGGGCCTGGACGTGGGCTCCACCACCACCAAGGCCGTGCTGGTGCGCCGGGACGACCGAGCCCTGGTAGCTTCGGTGTACCTGCGCACCAACGGCGACCCCGTGGGCGCGTCCCGCCGCTGCTACGCGGAGCTCGCCCGGCAGGTGGAAAAAGCCACCGGGCAAGGGGCCATCTCCATCCCCGTGCTGGGGGTGTGCGGGTCCGGCCGGCAGATCGCGGGGCTGCACGCGGGCACGGACGCGGTCATCAACGAGATCGTCGCCCACGCGGCCGCGGCCGTGCACTTCGATCCCGGCGTGGACACCATCTTCGAAATCGGCGGCCAGGACGCCAAGTACACCTACCTCACCGCCGGGGTGGCCAGCGACTACGCCATGAACGAGGCCTGCTCCGCGGGCACGGGAAGCTTCCTGGAGGAGTCCGCCCAGGAGACGCTGGGCGTGGCCGTGGAGGACATCGCGGGTATTGCGGTCACGGGCCAGGCTCCGCCCAACTTCAACGACCAGTGCGCCGCGTTCATCGCCTCGGACATCAAGAACGCCATCCACGAGGGCGTGGCCCACGAGGACATCGTGGCCGGGCTGGTGTACTCCATCTGCATGAACTACATGAACCGGGTCAAGGGCGCCCGCCCCGTGGGCGAAAAGGTCTTCATGCAGGGCGGGGTGTGCTACAACCGCGCCGTGCCTTTGGCCATGGCGTCTCTGTTGGGAAAGCCCATGGTGGTGCCGCCCGAGCCGGGCTTGATGGGCGCGTTCGGCGTGGCCCTGGAGGCGGAAAAGCGCATGGAGGCGGGGCTTCTGCCCCGGGGCGATTTTAACCTTTCCGCCCTGGCCGCCCGTGAGGTGGAGTACGGAAAGACCTTCACCTGCAAAGGAGGAAAGGAAAAGTGCGACCGGGGCTGCGAGGTGGCCGTGATCCACGTCCAGGGGGAGAAGCACCCCTTTGGCGGGGCCTGCAACCGGTGGTACAACCTCAGGCGCAAGGTCACCTTCGACGCCGCGGCCCTGAACCTGGTGCGGGCCCGGGAAAAAGCCCTGTTTGACGAATCCTTTCACACCCCTGCCCAGGTGCGCGGCCGGGTGGCCGTAAACCGCAGCTTTTTCACCCATTCCTGGCTTCCCCTGTTTTCCGCGTTCTTCGCGGAGCTGGGGTTTGAAACCGTGGTTCCGCGCGAGCCCTCCCGGCAGGGGATGGACCGCAAAAACGCGGCCTTTTGCTATCCGGTCGAACTCTCCCACGGGTTCTTCCATACCCTCCTTCAAACCGATCCCGCCCCAGATTTCATCTTCCTGCCCCACGTGAAGTCCGTGTACGTGCCCCGCGGTTATGCCCAGTCCCAGGTTTGCCCCCTGGCCCAGGGAGAGCCCTTTATCCTGCGGTCCGCGTTTTCCGGGGAGCTGGAAAGCCTCGGCCGGGCGGGCACCCGGGTTCTTACCCCCTTTCTGGACCCCCACCGGGCCATGGAGGCCATGGAACCCGCGTTCGCGGACGTGGCCCGACGCGTGGGCCTGGACCGGCAAAGGGGCAAAAAGGCCTTCCGTCACGCTCTGGCCGTCCAGCGGCGCTTTGAAGCGGGTTTGAAACAGCAGGGCAAAAAGGCCCTGGCCCGGTTGGAGGCCGACCCGGACGCCACGGGCGTGGTCCTTTTCGGGCGCCCCTACAACGCCTTTGCCTCCGAGGCCCACATGGGCGTTCCCCACAAGCTGGCCACCCGGGGCGTCCTGGCCATTCCCCACGATTTCCTGGATACGGACAACGAGCGGGAAAAGGAGCACATGTACTGGGGCATGGGCCAGAAGATTTTGCGGGCAGCCTTCCTGGTGGCCCGGCACCCCCAGCTGTTCGGAACCTATGTCACCAACTTCTCGTGCGGGCCGGACTCCTTTGTGGTGGGCTACTTCCGCCAGGCCATGGGCAAGAAGCCTTCCCTCACCCTGGAGCTGGACTCCCACACCGCGGACGCGGGCCTGGAGACGCGCATCGAGGCCTTTTTGGACGTGATTTCCTCCTGGCGCAAACTGCCCGACGCGGCCGTGCGGCCCAAGCCCCGGGTGTTCGTGCCCGCCCGCATGGGCTCAAACGGAAACGCCCGGTCCATGGTCACGTCCAAAGGGGAGGAGATCCCCCTCCAGGACCCCCGCTTGACGCTCCTGTTCCCTTCCATGGGCCGGCTGTCCACCGAGGGGCTCATCAACGTGTTTCGCGCCAACGGGTACAACGCCCACGGCCACCGGCCCGCCGACGAGGCCATCTTGAAGCTCGGCCGGGCCAACACTTCGTGCAAGGAGTGCCTGCCGCTCATCCTCACCACGGGCACGCTGCTGGACTACGTGCGCTACCACAAAAAGGACGGCGAGCGGGTGGTGTATTTCATGCCCACGGCCACGGGCCCGTGCCGGTTCGGCCAGTACCAGGTGTTTCTGAAGGACCTGATCAAGCGCCTGGAGATCCCGGACACCACGGTGTTCAGCCTGACCTCCGAGGGTTCCTACGTGTCCACCCTGGGGGGCAGCTTTCCGCGGGCCGGGTGGTGGGCCGTGGTGTGCGGGGACGTGTTCGAGGACATCCGGTCCATGCTGTTGGCCAACGCCAGGGACCCGGAAGAGGCCATGGCCGGGTTCGACCGCGAGTGGGAACGGGTGAAACAGACCTTGTTGAACCCCCGGTTCACCCGGCTTTCCGCCGCGCTGAGGACCGCGGCGTCAAACCTCTCCCGCATCCCGCTCAAAAGGCCGGTGGAAGAAGTGCCGGTGATCTCCTTGGTGGGCGAAATCTTCGTGCGGCGGGATTCGCTTTCCCGCCGGGGGCTCATCCGGGAGATGGCCCGGCGGGGGTTTGCCGTGCACCTGGCGCCCGTGGCCGAGTGGATCGCCTACACGGACTGGTCCCAGGCCAAGGGGTATTCGGAACACGGAAAGGGGAGCCTGAAAAAGCGGGCGGCCCGCAGGCTCCAGGCCATGGTGCGCGACGGCTATGAACGGCGCATCAAGAACATCATGGCCGCCTCCGGCTTGGTGCGCCCCCAGGCGGTGGACGTGGACAGGATCGTTTCGGCCGCCGCGCCCTACATCAGCCCCCGGCTCACCGGCGAAGCGGTGCTCACTTTGGGCAGCGCGCTGGCCGAAGTGGGAGAGAAGACCTGCGGGGCCATTGCCATCGGTCCGTTCGGGTGCATGCCCAACCGGTTGTCCGAGGCGGTGATGGCCGAGGCTGCCGTGGCCGCGGCCACGCCAAACGGCGGGCCCCCCACGCCGGTGCAGAGGGCCGGGGACCTCCCGTATTTGGCCATCGAAAGCGACGGGTCGCCCTTTCCCCAGTTGGTCACCGCCCAGTTGGACGCATTCTGCCTGCGGGCCAGGCGCGTGCACGAACAAATGCGCGCATGAGGGCGCGAGGGGCCGTGGCCTAGCCCGAATTATTCATGAAAAATTTCGCCGAATAAAATAGTTATACGGATTTAAACAGGTTAAGTGCCAATGGAAGGGTCCTTGAAAAGCGAGCCCGATTCACGCGATAGCTGCGTCAGGAGGCGGTCGCGGTACAAAAGTACAGCTTCCCTCCTCCTTCCTTGCTCTCGCGCGAATCGAACTCGTGAATAATCCGGGCTAGAAGGAGGCTTTTTCCTTGCCGCCGTCGGCCTTTTCCACGGACAGGAGCTCCACCTCGAAGATCAGCGCGGCATTGGGGGGAATGGCGCCCTTGCCGTGCTCGCCGTAGGCCAGCTCCGGCGGCACGTAGAGCTTCCATTTGCAGCCTTCATGCATCTTCTTCAAGGCCTCGGTCCACCCGGGGATCACGCCGTCCACGGGGATGCGGGCCGGCTCCCCCCGCTCGAACGAGCTGTCGAACAGGGTGCCGTCGATCAACGTGCCCGTGTAGTGCACGGTTACCGTGTCGCCCGGCTCGGGGCTCTCGCCTTCGCCCTTCCTCAGGATCTCGTACTGCAGGCCGCTGTCCGTGGTGGCGACCCCCTTCCTCCTTTTGTTTTCCGCCAAAAAGGCCTCGCTTTCCTTCTTGTTTTTCCTGGCTTCTTCCATGTGCTTCCGCATCTGGCGGGCCACCACCTCCAGCCGTAGCCGGGACAGGATGCCGCGGATCTCGTCCAGGGACATGGCGGGTTCCTTTTGCGCGGTGGCGTCCTCAAACCCGCGCATGAAAAGGTCCAGGTCCACGGTAATGCCGGTGGCGCGGAGGTTTTCGCCGATCTGGAATCCCACGGAATAGCTGGTCTTGTCCCGGTCGTCTTTCAGCTCCAGGTCCCCGGCGAAAGCGCCGCAGACAAGGGCGATGGCAAACGTGAAGGCCGAAGTGGCCGCGAAGCAACTCCGCATGGCTGGTTCTCCTTTGTGCGGTCCGCATGGCGGCCAGGGCCGGCTCTTTTGTAAAGATCGGCATTTTGGCGGCATGTTACAGCCTGCGCGTGAAATTTTTTTTGGATGAAGTGCGAGCTGGGGCGGCAAACGGCGCCGCCCCCGAAACAGCCCGTTCGCGGGGCGTGGGGGGGCTATGGTTCGACGATGGGCCGGCTTGCGTGGGGTTTTGTGGTGGAAAGGAAGACGGAAATCCGCCGATGCCGTTTGCCGGCAAGGGAGCAAAGGGCCTTGAGCGCCGGGGTCGGTACCGGCAGCCGCTTCTAACCCGGATTATTCACGCGTTCGATTCGCGCGAGAGCAAGGAAGGAGGAGGGAAGCTGTACTTTTGTACCGCGACCGCCTCCTGACGCAGCTATCGCGTGAATCGGGCTC
>JAFDHW010000170.1 GCA_019308705.1 Deltaproteobacteria bacterium | reverse complement strand
GAGGGAAGCTGTACTTTTGTACCGCGACCGCCTCCTGACGCAGCTATCGCGTGAATCGGGCTCGCCGGAAGGGTGAAAAATTTCACCAATGTCAGCATTCCTCAAATAAACAGCATGTATTTTTCAAGGACCCTTCAGTTGGCACTTAACCTGTTTAAATCCATATAAATATTTTATTCGGTGAAATTTTTCATGAATAATTCGGGCTAGGTTTATAAAAAGGACCGGAGCCATTTCCGGAAGAGGCTCTACCCTTCCTCCTTCCGGGCTTCCCAGGGCAGGCGGTGCTTCTTGGCGGTGTTGCACGCCTTGCACGAGGGCACCACGTTGCCCTTCACGGACCTGCCGCCCCGGCTGATGGGCACCACGTGGTCCATGGTCAGCTCCGCCGGGGCGAACTTCTTTCCGCACCAATGGCACTCGCCCTTGGCAAGCCTCCGCTTCCACCACTGGGTCCGGCGGAGGTCCCGGGCCTTTTCCTTTTCGCGCCGAAGCTCCTGCTCGCCGCTGGAAAAAAAGGGCTCCTCTTTCCGCCTGCGCTTGGATTTCTGTTCCCGTCTGGTCATGGCACAACCCAACGCCCCCGCTTCCTGCATTCACCCCGGCAGGCGAAGGCCCCTTCTTGCCAGCCACTTTGCCACCGCCTCGTGGAGCAGCCCGTAAAACCGCTGGGATCCGCCAAGGCCCCGGCGGCCGAAAAACCAGTTGATCTCCAGGAACAAGGGGCCGGCCCCGCCCTCCCGGAAGATGAAATCCAGGCCCGCGAGGTTCACCCCGGTCCTTTGGCAAAACGCCCGGGCCGCGGCCACGCCCCCCTTCATCAAATGCGGGTCCGCGCGCCTCTCGATCCGTCCGCCCCCGGCCACGCTGGACTTAAAATCCCCCTTGGGCGCGGTTTTCCAGTACGCCTCCAGGTGCTCGCCCACCACGGCCACGCGGAGCGTCCTTCCGCCGTGGGGCACGTACTCCTGGAGCAGAAACCCCGGCCTTCCGGCCGCCTCCTCCTGCCCGGCAAGCGCAAGGGCGCGGGAAAAGCCCTGTTCGTCCTGTACCAGCCGCACCCCGCAGCCCTCGCCCCCTGTGTCCGTCTTGAACACGAAAGGATACGAAAGCGGCGGCCGCGAAAGGTCCGCCTCCTTGGCCCGTGAAAAGGAAAAGGTCTTCGGAACCGGCAACCCCAGTTCGGAAAACAGCCGCGCCTGGCCGGTCTTGCCCGGATGGGAAAACCGCACCCCGTACTCCGGGAAAGCCGCCTTGGCCCGGCGAAAGACCTCCGCCCACACCGGGTAAAACCCCTGGGGCAAAATCACCGCGTCCGCGGCCTGTACCGCCTCCACGTCGTCCCCGGTGGGCTCCCGCCCCGCGCACAAACGGTTTTCATGCCCCACGATCAGGGGGTGGAAGGAGAGGATGGTTTTCTTGTCATGGGGAAGCCTTTTTTTCGGGTTCCCCCAAGCCCCCTCCCAAAGGAACCGCAATGTCTGCTTTATGTGGCAACTGGTTCGGATTCGCGGCAAAAAAACCTCGCGCAACAGAATTCCGGAAGCCAACGCAAAAACCGTTTGAGATGGCTTCTACTCATACCCCAGTCTTCTCATGGCCCTGGGATCCTTGGTCCAGTTTTTTTCCACGCGGACGAACAGTTCGAGGT
Source organism: Deltaproteobacteria bacterium (assembly GCA_019308705.1). Classification (GTDB taxonomy): domain Bacteria; phylum Desulfobacterota; class Desulfobacteria; order Desulfobacterales; family Desulfatibacillaceae; genus JAHJUF01. Next base: position 5,280 of record JAFDHW010000170.1, on the reverse strand, counting down.
GGACCTTTACGCCGAGCATGGTTTCCAGATCGCGGCGGGCGCGGATGCCGATCTGCTTGATCATGGCGCCCTGTTTGCCGATGACCATGCGTTTCTGGGTGCCGCGCTCCACGTGGATGACCGCGTGGATGCGCACCAGGGGCGGGTCTTCGGTCTCCTTCCAGTCCTCCACGGTCACGGCGGTGCTGTAGGGCAGTTCCTGGTGGGTGAGTTCGAACACCTTTTCCCGGATCAGTTCCGCGGCGATGAACCGCTCGGGCGCGTCGGAGACCATGTCCTCGGGAAAGTAGGGCGGCCCCGCGGGAAGGGTCTTCTGCACCGCGTCCAGCAGCTCGTCCACCCCGTCGCCTTCGAGCGCGGAGATGGGCACCATGTCGCGGAAATCGTACGCCCGGCTCCACTGGTCCAGAAGGGGCAACAGGTCCGGCTTCTTCACCAGGTCCACCTTGTTGGGCGCCAGGATCACGGGCGCGTTGCGTCTTTTCAGGCTTTGCAGGACCAGGGTTTCGCTCTTCTTGTCGCGGCGGGCGGCGTCCACCATGAACACGATCACGTCCACGTCCGAGGCCGCGGAAAGGGCCACCTCCACCATATGGCGGTTCAGCCCGCCGGAGGCCGAGTGGATGCCCGGGGTGTCCACCAGCACGATCTGCGCGCCGGGGCGGTTCACCACGCCCATGATGCGGTTCCTGGTGGTCTGGGGTTTTCTGCTGGTGATGGAGATCTTCTCCCCCAGCACCTGGTTCAGCAACGTGGACTTGCCCACGTTGGGCGCGCCCAACAGCGCGCAGAACCCGGACACGAACGGCTGGTCCTTTTCCGTCATGGCGCGGTTTTCTTCCGGCAAGGCTCATACGGGATGCCCGCGGCTTCGGCGATTTGCTTCCACAGCTCCTCGCGGCCCAGGCGGGTGGTCGAGGAGAACAGCACCACCTCCTTCGGGTCCCTTCCCAGGGCGGAGGCTACGTCCTTTTTGGCCGCCGCGCGCTTGCTCCGGCCCAGCTTGTCCGCCTTGGTGGCCACCACGAACGCACGCACGCCGTGCACGGAAAGCCAGTGGAGCAGGTCCTTTTCCTCCTGCCCGGGTTTGCGCCTCAGGTCGCAGATCACCACCACCCCGGCCAGGCACTCCCTGCCGCCCAGGTACGCCTCCACCATGGGTCCCCAGGAGTCCCGCTCCTTCTTGGAGACCCTGGCGTACCCGTACCCGGGCAGGTCCACGAACCGGACGGCCTTGTTCACCTCGAAAAAGTTCAGCCGCCGGGTCCGCCCCGGACTCTGGCTCGTCCGCACCAGCTTCTTCCTGTCCGCCAGGGTGTTGATCAACGACGACTTGCCCACGTTGGACCGCCCCGCAAACGCCACTTCCGGCACGGCGCACGGCGGATACTCCCCCGGCTTGGCCGCGGAAGCCAGAAACTCTGCGGATCGGATGACCATGGCCCGCCAGTCCCTTTCAAAGCTTTATGGTTCGGGGATGCTCCGCATTTCCTTCGGGCCGCGGGGCAAAAAACCGCGTTGGTGGAAAAGAATCACAAGCCCGTCAGGTAATGCTCCAGGCGGTTCATTCCCTCTTCGATGTTCTCCAGGGAATTGGCGTAGGAGAAGCGGATGTAGCCTTCGCCGTTTTTGCCGAAGTCCACGCCCGGCGTCACCCCCACCCGGGCGTTTTCCAAAATGTCGAAGGCCAGCTTGTAGGAGTCCGCGGAAAACTTCTTCGCGTTGGCGAACACGTAGAACGCGCCCGTGGGCTCGGTGGCGATGCCGAAGCCCATACCCTTGAGCCTGCGGATCATGTAGCGCCGGCGCTTGTCGTAGACCTCCCGCATGGCGGCCACGTCGTCAGCCGCGGATTCCAGCGCGGCGACCCCCGCGGCCTGGGCCATGGACGCCGCGGAGATGAAAAAGTTCTGGTGCACGCACTGTATGCCCCGCACGTATCCCTCCGGCGCGATGACGTATCCCAGCCGCCACCCGGTCATGGCGTAGGCCTTGGAAAATCCGTTGAGCACGAACGCGTTGTCGGAAAACTCCAAAATGGAGTGCTCACGGCCCTCGTACACCAGCCCATGGTAGATCTCGTCGGAAACCACCACCGGCCCCAGCCCCGCGATCTCCTCCATGCGGTCCGGCGACAGCAGCGTGCCCATGGGGTTGGCCGGGGAGTTGATGAAGATGGCCCGGGTCCTGTCCGTGACGGCCTCCCGGATGGCCCGGGGCGTGTACTGGAACCCGTCGTCCTCGTGCACCGGCACGAACCGCGGCACGCCCCCGGCGAACCGGATGAAGTTGGGGTAGCAGGCGTAGTGCGGGTCGCTGACGATGACCTCGTCCCCGGGTTCCAACAGGGCGCAAAAGGTCATGAAAATGGCCGGCGACGTGCCCGAGGTCACGATGATGCGGTCCGGCGAAACCTCCACGCCGTAGGTTTTTTTGTAATGCCGGGCAATGGCCGCCCTAAGCTCCACCTTGCCCATGGAGTGGGTGTAATGGGTGTCCCCGGAATCCAACGCCGCCTTGCCCGCCTCGGTGATCACTTCCGGCGTGTCGAAATCCGGCTCTCCCACCTCCAGGTGGACCACGGAGATCCCCTGCGCCTCCATCTGCTGCGCGCGTTCCAGCACCTCCATGACCATGAAGGGCTTTACGCGCCGCACCTTTTCCGAAACCCGGCAATCCATGACACTCTCCTCAAATCAAAAAACATACTAGAAGCGGTTTCAAAAATCCATCGGCCAGCTTTTTTCGACACCGGCATCGGGCAAGCGGGACAAAGAAGGCCCGGTGGATACTCGCAAGGCGTTCGTAGCGAACTACAAGGCGTCTGTAATCGCCGATCCATGCGAAAAATCTTTCCGCCTTCCAGCGCTTGCGCTATCCGCGGAGTTCGCTGCCGTCCCAAAGCTTTTCCGGGGAACCCGGATGGCGTCCAGGGTCTGGCCTGCGAGCGCAACGCCGCTATTCGCGCTCCTGGACAGCCTGTGGCTAGGCCCGTATCCGCGGGAGTATAGAAGGGGGAATGGCCGCCAGAAACCGGCTGGGTTCGCAGAGGAAGCCGTTGGCCGCACGGTCGAACACGCTGGCCGGGTGGAGGAAGAAAAGGCGCTTTTTGGCGCGGGTGGCGGCCACGTAGAGAAGCCTCAGTTCCTCCTCCAGCTGGTCGCCCCCGGCGCGGATGGAGTGGATGGAGGGGAACCGGCCGTCTAGGGCCCAGATGACGAACACGGCCTCCCATTCCAGGCCCTTGGCCGAGTGCACGGTGGAGAGCACCAGCCTGCCGCCCTCGGGCTCCTCCCCGGCCAGGTGGTCGTCCATGGAGGTGGTGGGCGGGTCCAGGGCCATGTCGGAGAGAAACGGCTCCAGCTTGTCGTAGCGCTCCATGAGCGCCAGCATCTGCTCCAGGTCCTTCATGCGCTTGGGCCAGTTGTCGTGCAGGTCCTGCAGAAGCGGCGCGTAGTACTCCACCACCCGCTCGCCCGCGTCCCTGGGCGCCATCCCCCCTTGCCGCAGCTCGGCGATCAGCCCGGCCAGCCGCTCCCAGGCTCCGGCCCACTTCTTCTTGCCCGGGGCGATGCCGGAAAGGTCCACGCCCTTGCAAAGCTGGTCGCACAACGCGGCGGCGGTCTTCGGCCCCACCCCCTCCAGCAGCTGCAAGGCCCGGGTCCAGGCCAGCCGGTCCGCGGGGTGGGTCACCAGCCGCAGGTGCGCCAGCACGTCCTTGATGTGCGCGGACTCCATGAACTTGAACCCCCCGTACTTCACAAAGGGGATGCCCTGCTTGGTCAGTTCCACCTCCAGGCCGAAGGACTGGTACCCGGCCCGGAACAGCACGGCCATGTCCTCCAGGGCCACGCCCGCATCCCGCAGCCGCAAAATCTCGTCCACCACGAACTCGGACTGGGCGTACTCGTCCGGGGCGGCGACCAGCACGGGCCGGGCTCCGCCCTCCTTGCGGGTGAAGAGCCTTTTCTCATACTTCTTCCGCGCCTGGCGCACGCAGGCGGACGATCTTCGCGCCCTCGTACACCTCGGGAAACCGCAAAATGTTCTCGAAGCAGGCGCCCCTGAACGCGTAGATGCTCTGGGAGTCGTCGCCCACGGCCATGACGTTGTCGTGCCCGTCGGCCAGAAGCCTCAGGATTTCCGCCTGCAACAGGTTCGTGTCCTGGTACTCGTCCACCATGATGTAGCGGTACGCGGCGGACGCGGCCCGGCGCACCTCCGGCTCCGTGGCCAGCAAGAGCCGGGCGTTCACCAGAAGGTCGTCAAAGTCCATGAGGTCGCCGTCCGCCTTGGCGGTAACGTACCGCTGGTAGATGTGCTCGATGTCCCCGGCGAACTCCAGGAAATGGGGAAACTCCTCCTCGATGACCTCCTTCACCTCCATGGCCTTGTTCACGGACTTGCCGAAGATCTCCGCCAGGGTGCGTTTCCTGGGAAACCCCCTCGTGCCCCTGGGCACGGCCTCTTTGCGCAACCCCTCGATGATCACCTCGGAGTCGGCCCGGTCCAGGATCACGAACCGGTTGGAATATCCCAGCCGTTCCGCGTGCCGGCGCAACAGAAGGAGGGAAAAGGAATGGAACGTGCCCCCCGAAACCCGCGCGCACCGGCCGTCCAGAAGGGCCGCCGCCCGGCGGATCATCTGCTCCGCGGCCTTGCGCGTAAAGGTGAGCAGAAGCACCTGGTCCGGGGCCACTCCCTGCTCCACCAGCCGGGCCGTGCGGAAGGTCAATGTCCGCGTCTTTCCGGACCCCGCCCCGGCGATGACCAACAGAGGCCCCTCGGTGCACATCACCGCCTCGTGCTGGCTGGGGTTCAGCTCCTTGTCATACTGGATGGGCAAAACCGTCCTCGTAGTTCGCGGGATCTTCCACCCAGGCGGCAAACCCCTTTTCCCCCAGAAACCTCGATATCATTCCTGAAAGCACGGCAAAGGTGTCCACCGGGCCGCCCCCGGCGCGCTGCTTGGCGTATTTCACCACCGCCTGGATCGCCGCCGCGGGCACCTCAACCCGGGCGTTGATCAGCAGGGTTTCCTTGTCGTTTGCCATTTTTTCGTCTCCTGAACATCGGCAAGGGACAGGTACGAGCACCTGGGCCTTCCGGGTCCGCCATGGCTTTTAACCCGGATTATTCACGAAGCCTGATTTCCGTGCTGGCAAAGCTAGAGGGGTGAAGGCGTACTTTGGTACGCCGAGCCCCGATAACGCGGCCAGCGCGGAAATCGGGCGAGCCCGAAGGGTGAGGAATTTTGCCCGAATGGCAGAATTCCTCCAA
>JAFDHW010000169.1 GCA_019308705.1 Deltaproteobacteria bacterium | reverse complement strand
ATTATGTCACCCCTTAGCGCCACGGGGGAAATGTCACCCCTTGGCAGGCTGGGGCCTCACTTTTTGGAGGGAGGTTCCAGCCATGTGTTCGGAGGGGATGTTGACCATCGCTCAGGTAATCCGCCATGAAACCGTGAAAGCCGCCATGGAAGGCAGGCTCCAAAACGCCCAGGCGGCCGCTTCCCTTTGGATGCCCGGCGCGCGCACCTTGCTCGACCTGCATCCCCCTGCCTGTGGATTTTTTCTTGACAACGCATTAACCAGCTACTTAAACTAACTGGTAGGTTAAAATAACCAGTAAGATTAAGGAGGCGCCCGTGGCTCCCCGCCCTTCCCCATCCGCGGCGGCACCCACCCCGTCTTTTCCCCGTTCAGGAGTTCCCACCGTGTTCGATCCTGAGGCCGCGGCTTCGGCATCCGCCGGCCGGGCGGCGGCTTCCTCCCAGGCCCCCTGGCACAAACCCGGGCCCTCGCCCGCCGGGGACCTCTGGCGCTTCTACCTGCTTTCCGGCCTGGCGGCCGGGCTTTTGCCCGCGGCGCTCTTCGCGGGCCGCGGCGTCTGCGCCGTCCTGGGAGCGGGCCTGGCCCTCCCCGGCTGGGTGGTGGCGGCCGTGACCGCTGTCTCCGGCCTGGTTGGCCTGTGCCTGGCCGTCTTGTGGGCGGCGGTCAAAGGCCCCTCGTCGGCGATGCTCTTCCGCGCAGCTTCCATGGCCTTGGGTGCGCTTTATCCCGTGTGCCTTTTTGCGGGCAGGTTCGTGGGGCTGGACAAGAAGGCCGTGCGGCGGGCGTTCATTGCGAAGAACAACCGGGTGGTGGCGGCTCAGGCGCGGCCTCTGCCGCCCTCCCGCGTGCTGCTGCTCCTTCCCCACTGCCTCCAGTCCCACCAGTGCGCCGTGCGCATCACCATGGCCCCGAACAACTGCCAGCGATGCGGCAAATGCAGCATGGCGGCGCTGCTTTCCCTGGCCGGCCGGCGGCGCATCCCCCTGGCCGTGGCCACCGGCGGCACCCTGGCGCGGAGGTTCGTGGCCGCGCACCGCCCCCGGCTGGTGGTGGCCGTGGCCTGCGAGCGGGATCTATGGAGCGGCATCCGCGACAGCGCGCCCCTCCCCGTGTACGGGGTGCTGAACCAGAGGCCCAACGGCCCCTGTTTTGACACGCACGTGGACGTCTCGTCCCTGGAAAGGGCCCTGGACCGCTTTGCGGCCGGACCGCTGGCAAAGGAGGGCGTGCTATGAAGATCGTTCTGGCCCAAACCGCGGGGTTCTGCATGGGCGTGCGCCGCGCCGTGGACATGGCCCTGTCCCTGGTGCGCAAGGCCCAAAAAGACGGCCCGGTGTACACCTTCGGGCCGCTGATCCACAACCCCCAGGTCCTGGACCGGTTGGCCTCCCAGGGCCTCAAGGTGCTTTCCTCGGTGCCGGACAGGGCCGAGGGCACCGTGCTCATCCGCGCCCACGGGGTGGCGCCCCGGGTGCGGGAGGGGCTTGCCGCCGCCGGGCTTTCCGTCATGGACGCCACCTGCCCCCGGGTGGCCGCGGTGCAGGAGGTGCTCTCCCGGCTCAAGGCCGAGGGCAGGCCCGCGGTGATCTTCGGCGACCCGGACCACCCAGAGGTCCAGGGCCTGGTGGGCCACGCGCCGGAGCAGGCCATGGTGATCCGCACCCCGGACGAGGCCCGGAAGATCCCGCCCCAAAAGGGCATGGGCATCGTGTCCCAGACCACCCAGGACAAGGCTGCCTACGCGGCCGTGTGCCGGGTGCTGACCTCCAGGAGCCCCGGGGCGGAGGTGTTCTTCACCATCTGCGGGGCCACGGAAAAGCGGCAGAACGAGGCCCGCGACCTGGCCCGCACCGTGGACGCCATAGTGGTGGTGGGCGGCCGCGACAGCGCCAACACCCGCCGGCTGCACGGGGTGGCCTCCCAGACCGGGGCCCTGTGCTTCCACGTGGAGGATCCCCGGGAGTTGGACCTTCCCTTGCTGGCCTCCCTGGACCGGGTGGGGATCACCGCCGGGGCGTCCACGCCCAGGTGGGTGATCCGGGAGGTGTGCCGCGAACTGGAACACGCCGCGGCCGCCCGCAAGGCCGCCCCCGGCCCCAGGCCCCTCAAAGCCCTGGGATAACGTTTTCGCCTTTTCGTCCAATCCCATCAGCCGGCTCGCCGGCCAAGGAGATGCGCCATGTACCGCCCCGACATTGCCGTGAACAGCCCCGCAGACTTGAAGGCCATGGACCTTTCCCAACTAAAGGACCTAGCCGCGCGCGTGCGGCGGATGATCATCCGCACGGCAACGGCCAACGGCGGGCACCTTTCCGGCAGCCTGGGGGCCGTGGAGTTGGCCATCGCCATCCACCGGGTCTTCGACTCCCCCACCGACCGCATCCTGTGGGATGTGGGGCACCAGGCCTATGCCCACAAGCTGTTGACCGGCCGGTGGCGGCAATTTTCCAGCCTGCGCCGCGCCGGGGGGCTGTCCGGGTTCCCCCGGATTTCCGAGAGCGAGCACGACGCCTTTTCCACGGGGCATTCCTCCACCGTGGTGAGCGCGGGGCTGGGCATGGCCGTGGGCTACCAGGCCGCGGGCGAGGCCCGCAGGGTGGTGGCCGTGGTGGGCGACGGGGCGTTGACCGCGGGTATGGCCTGGGAGGGCCTCAACCAGGCCGGGTGGATGAAGGCCGGGCTCATCGTGGTGTTGAATGACAACGGCATGTCCATTTCAAAAAACGTGGGCGCCCTGTCGGAGCTTTTGGGGGGGGTGGGAAACGGCAACGGCGGAGAGGTCTCGGCCAGGGGCCTGTTCCGTTCCCTGGGATTTTCCTACCTGGGGCTGGTGGACGGCCATAGCATCCCGGACTTAGAGGACGCCTTTCTCCGGGCCAGGGCGGCTTCCGGGCCCGTGCTGGTGCACGTGAAGACCGTCAAGGGCAAGGGCCACCCCGCCGCGGAGCGCGACCCGGAAAAGCACCACGGCGTCTCCCCGGCCCGGGACGGCGGGGCGGATGCTTCGCCGCCCTCCTGGACGTCCGCTTTCGGCGGCGCGCTCATCCGGGCCGCAGAGGCCGATCCGCGGGTGGTGGCCGTGACCGCGGCCATGCCCTCGGGCACCGGACTTGCCGAGTTCGCCCGCCGCTTCCCGGACCGGTTCTATGACGTGGGCATCGCCGAGCAGCACGCGGTTACCTTTGCCGCGGGCCTGGCCCGTGCCGGCATGCGGCCCGTGGTGGCGCTGTATTCCTCCTTTTTGCAGCGCGCCTACGACCAACTGGTGCACGACGTGTGCTTGGACAACCTTCCGGTGGCCTTTGCCGTGGACCGGGCCGGGCTGGTGGGCGAGGACGGACCCACCCACCACGGCGCCCTGGACCTGTCCTTTCTGCGGGCCGTGCCCAACCTCACGGTGTCCGCGCCCTCGGACGGCAACGAGCTTGCCGACATGCTGGCCGCGGCCCTGGCCCACGACGGGCCCTGGGCCATCCGCTATCCCCGGGGCAGCCTGCCGCGGATGCCGGAAAACCGGCCGCCAAGGCCCATGGAGTACGGCCGCGCCCGGATGGCCTCCACGGGCGGGGACGCGCTCATCTTGGCCGTGGGCTCCATGGTGGCCCCGGCCCTTGAGGCCCGGGACATGCTCCTTGCCCAGGGGGTAGAAGCCGCGGTGGTGGACGCGCGGTTCGTCAAACCCCTGGACCCGGGCATCGTGCAGCTGTGCGAACAGGTCCCCCGGGTGGTGTGCGTGGAGGAGAACGCCCTTTCCGGCGGGTTTTCCTCCGCGGTGGCCGAGGCGTTGGCCGACGCCCGGGCCGCCGGGGTGCGCATGGTCCGCCTGGGCATCGAGGACCGGTTCGTGGAACACGGGGATGCCCATGGCCTGCGGCGGGCCCAGGGCCTGTGCCCGGATTCCATCGCCCGGGCGGTGCTGTCGTTGTGCAGCGTCCGGCCCGAGGCTTTCGTGCCCCGGCTGGCCGCGGGAGCCGTGTAAATTCAAACGGACGGATACCCCCAGGTAAACCGCTGTTTATGGAGCGATTACCAGTCTGGCGCATCACGGGTTGCATGTGATTAACTAGTAGGCTACTGTAACCTAGCGTCCCATCTTTTGTCTTCCTATCCGCCTTGCTCCGCACTGCATGCCCGGGGTAGCGCCCGGCACGGCATATCCACCGGTCACGCCAACATGAGGGGGATCATGCGGATTCTGTTCACCACCTGTTACCTGGACCACGGGTATTACGATTATTTTTCCCTGTACTGCCCGGGCAGGGTGCGGCTTAAGTTTCACCTGCGCCACAGCGCGGGGCTGCGATTCATCAAGGCCAACCTGCCGGAAATCGAGATCCTGGAATACCCCACCTACCGCCAGTTCAAAGAGAAGCTTTCGCAGGGCTGGGACGTGGTGGGGTTCTCCTTTTACACCCACGAGACCAACAAGATCCTGCGCATGGCCGAAACCGCCAGGGCGGCCGGGACAAGCGAGCTGTGGGCGGGGAACTACGGGGTCTTCAACCCGGGCATGGACGAAGTCTTTGACCGGGTGTTCACCGGTTACGCGGAGCACGACATCGCCGAGGCGCTGGGAAAAAAGATCGAAAGGCTGAAGCACCCGCCCATCGTGCACACCGCCGGGCTGCACCCCCTGCCCGTGCACTTCCAGAAGGCGGGGCTTCTGCAGACCACCAGGGGGTGCGTCAACAAGTGCTCCTTCTGCCAGGGGCCGCTGTTTTCCAAGAAGCCGCAGGCCCTTCCCCTGGAGTCCATCGAGGAGATCCTTGCCTACTACAAGGCCCGCAGGATCGACTGGGTGGTCATCACGGACGAGAACTTCGGCATCAACCGGGAGCATTCGCGCCGGGTGGTGGAGCTGTTTGCCAAATACGGCCTGTTCTGGTCCTGCGAAAGCGACATCGGGATCGCGTTGAAGAACCTGGACGTCTGGAACACCACCCGGTTCATGGGCCTGGGGGTGGGGGTGGAGAGCATCCACGCCAACGCCCGCCAGATCCTGCAGAAGAAGCATTCCAACGAGCAGCTTTTGGAACTCAAGGAAGAGATCGACAGGAACGGCAACTATTACTTCGGGTTCTACATGCTGGGGCACGAGAAGGATACCTTCCAAGGCGTGCTGGACGCCCTGGAGACGGTGTACGGCTACGGGTTCGCCTTCACCCAGGCCACGGTCATGACCCCCTTTCCCCAAACCCCCCTGTGGGACGAGATCGAGTCCCGCTATGGATTCAACACCAACAACTGGGACTACTTCGACACTCGGCACCTGGTGTGGAACCATCCCACCCTGAGTCCCGCCGAGCTGGAAAAGCTGTTTGCCTACGCGGCCAGGAGGCTGAACAACACTTTCCGGTTCCTCCAGTGGATGGGCCGCATCTACCGCATCTACCTGCGGCATTTGGGCACCCACCGGAAAAGCTTTTCCTTCATCAGCTCGTTTCCGGCAAAGGCCTACATGTACCCGGACTGACCCCGCCGCGGAAATTCCCTTCCCGGGTCGGAAACCGCAAGCCAAGGGGGCTGGCGCCCCCCTTCCCGTGACATCCCGTCCCGGGTAGCGGGCCGCAAAGCGGGCAAAAAAGGCCCCTCGGGGTGGCCCGCCGCGCCTTCCTTTTGGTCCCGGACTTTTCGCTTCTCCTCGCGGCGGAAAATTTTTTTGGGGGCCGAAAATTTTTTAACCCGGATTATTCACGGGTTCGATTCGCGCGAGAGCAAGGAAGGAGGAGGGAAGCTGTACTTTTGTACCGCGACCGCCTCCTGACGCAGCTATCGCGTGAATCGGGCTCGCC
>JAFDHW010000168.1 GCA_019308705.1 Deltaproteobacteria bacterium | reverse complement strand
AACAGGCAGGCGGCCTTCTTTCTCAGGTCCGGGGCGTAGGCGGCGATTCCCGCGGTCAGAAGCCCGGTGAACAGGAGATAGCCACCCAGGGTGTTGGGCTCGCCCGCCCCCCCCTCGAAGGGCGTGGAAATGCGCCCGCCGCCGGGGATCTGGAGGATGCCCCAGGCGGCGATGAGAAAGGCGGTCAGCAGCATGCAGAACAACAGCCGCTTGGCCTGGCCCATGTCCGTGACCAGGTTGGCGGCCATGAAAAAGGCCACGAAGTACTCGAAGTACTTGAGCACGTAGAAGAAGCCCGCGGAGGCATGGACCCGGCCCGCGGCCACGCCCAGGGCGGTGGCCAGCATGGTCACCACCAGGTAGGCGGCGATGGGCCGGTTCAAAGGCGTGCGCAGGAAAAGGCCTAGGTCCTTGTAGACGGCCGTGCGGGCGAACCAGCCGAAACCCAGGATCAGGAGCAAAAAGTCGTCGAGCCTCAGCGAAATGCCCCGGCCCAAGGTGGCCCGGCCCTCCAGGGAGCCCACGGTGAACTCCGGGGACAGCAGCATGGAAAAGACCAAAAGGTACAGGGCGAGGTCCGGCCGCACGAAGGCCACGGAGAACAGCGCCAGGGCCAGGGCGGCGAACACCACCGCCGGCGGGTCGGCCATGGAGGCCAAAGAGCCGAAGACCAGGCACACCCCGGCCAACAGGGTGAAAAACACCCACCGCGCCACCGGACGGCCGCTATAAATGGTTGGAACGGGCATGGCGTCTGGTTCGTGGCCGGCCCGGGGACCTGGGCGCCGGCCCCGGGTCCGCAAAAAGCGGCTTTCCGGGCGAGCAGGGTTATCCGAAGCGCTTGCCCCGGTCCTCGCCGCCCCTTCCCGAGCTGTAGTACAGGTAGTGGTAACCCTGGAAGTCCGGACTGATCTCCGGCTTGACGTTATTCAGGATGACGCCCACCACCTTGCCCTGCACGTGGTCCAGGGTGAGCTTGGCGCGCTTCAACAGCCCCCGCGCCACCTTGCCCACCTCGTAGACGATGATGATGCCGTCCACGTGCGACGAGATGACCGCGGCGTCGGCCACGGGAAGCACCGGCGGGGCGTCGATGAACACGTAGTCGTATTCCTTCCCGGCTTCCTCTACAAAGGCACCGAAGCGGGGGGAGCGCAGCACCTCCGTGGGATGGGGCGTCATGACCCCCGCGGTGAGCACGTGGAGGTTGTCCAGGCCGGGCACCTTGAGGATGTCATCCGGATCGAAGTCGCCCAGCATGATGTCGGTGATGGAGTTTCTGGCGTCCCGCCACTCCCGGTTGCCCAGGATGTGGTCGGTCAAGCCCGGCTCGCGGCTGATGCCAAACATGCGGTACACCCCGGGCCTTCTCAGGTCCGCCTCCACCAGAAGCGTCTTCTTGCCGGTCTGGGCCATGGAAAGGGCCAGGTTCACCACGTTGAAGGTCTTGCCCTCCTGGATGCCCGTGGAGGTGACCAGAAACACGTTGCCCGAAATCTGGCCGGCCACGTATTGGAGGTTGGTGCAAAGCGTGCGGTAGGACTCCGCGGCCACGGACGTGGGATCGAAATGCGCCACCAGCCGGCTCTTGATGTCCTCGCGGCGCATCTTTTTGCCGCGCCTGGCCTGGTCCGAGGATCCGGAGGAGGGGACGACCCCCAGGACAGGGACCTCGAGGACGCTTTCCACGTCCTCGATGGTGCCGATGGAGGTGTCCAAGGTTTCCGCCACAAAGGCGGCCAGGATGCCGATGATGAGCCCGATGACCATGCCCGTGGCCGCCGCCGCGCCTTTGGAGGGCAGGTTCACCGGCAGCATGGAGGCCATGGCCGGCCGCACGATGGTCACCTCCTCGACGCGGCCCGACTCCTGGATCAAGGTCTCCTGATGCTTCTTTTTCAGCTCCTCGTACAGGATCCGGTTGAGTTCCACCTCCCGCTCCAGGCGGGCCAGCTCCATGGCCTTTTCCGGCAGTTTTTCGTTTTCCTGCTTAAACCGCCGGATCTCCTCGGCCAGGTCCTGCTCCCGCATCTCGAGGTAGGAAATCTGGGAGGCGAGCTCCTGCTCGACCTCGTTGACCACGCCCTCGATCTGGCCGGAAAGATCGAGCACCTCCGGGTGCGCGGGGGTGTAGTCCAGAAGCAGGGTGCGCCGCCGGGCGGTGAGCGCGGAAAGCTTGCCCGTGAGTTCCCGCAAGAGCGTCTGGGGGTCCTCGGCGTAGAAGGCCTCGGTGAGGTTCTCCGACAGGCCCTCTCCCTTTTTGAGTTTTTCCAGTTCCCGGGCCTTGATGTTCTTCCGGGAGCGGACCTTTTCGTACTCCGCTTCCAGGCGCGACAGGGAGGCCAGGTTGGCGGACGCCTCGGCGTCCAGGGCCACCATCTCGTTGTTTTCCTTGTATTGCCGGAGCGCTTCCTCGGCCCTTTTCAGGCTGGCTAGGGTGCCCTCCAGCTGCTCTTCGATGAACCGCCGGGTTTCCAGGGTCTGGCGGTTTCTCTCCATGATGTTGAAGGCCCGGTAGGCCTCGGCCACGGTGTTGGCCACGGCGGCCGCCTGGGCAGGGTCCTCGGAGGCGGCGGTGATGTTGATGATGTTGGTCTGGCCTTCCCGTTCAGCTTCCACCATGAACTTCAAGCGCTCCACCACGGCCAGGTAGTCCCCGTTTTCGCGCACCTGCTCCTCGGTGAGATGGGAAGGCAGCCAGCCCAGCCGCTTGGCCGAGTCCACCAGCACGGGAAAGCTTTTGATGATGGCCGCCTGGGTGGCGATGTTGTCCCCGGAGCCCCAGGTGAGCATGCCCAGAAGCATGGAGCCCAGGTTGTTCACCCGTTCGATCTTCACCGAGGCCGATGCCTCGTAGCGCGGCGGCGGCTGGCCGAACAAGGCGAACAGGTAGCTGGCCACCCCGGTCAGAATCACAGCGAGGACCACCAAGGCCCTTCGTTTGCGGATGATCCGCCAGTAATCGCGGAGGTCGAAATCGTACTGGGCCATGAAAGGCGCTCCTATACCGTCAGGTTCTTCTGCAACAGCAAATCGGCTTCCGCCAGCGGCGTGCCCGCCCGTTTTTGCTTCAGCCGCGGCAAGGATAGAGGGATGCAGGCGCACTTCGTACGCCAAACCCCGATAACGCGGCCGGCGGGCAAATCAGGGAGCGGGCAAGACGTTCACGTTTACCCTGTCCGATGTCCTCGTTCCGCCCACGTTTATGCGCAGGGCGTCGTCGTACATGTATTCATCCCGGAACCTTCCGGGGTACAGGATGGCGTTCATGAGGGGATTGATGTTCTGCAGAAACGCGTGGACGTCGCCGATGAAGCCGCGCGGCACGCACACGATGTCGCCGCTTTCCACCGCCAGGTTCTGGGAGAGGTCGTTTTGGGCCAGAAGCGCGGACATGTCTGCGGAAAGCACCTGGGGCCGCTCCAGCCCGCCGCGGATGATCTTGATGGCTGCGGGTTCGGCCAGCGGGGAAAAGCCGCCCGCCATGAGCACCGCCTCCAGCACGTTGGCCGAATTTCCGATCTGGTACACCCCGGGCCGCCGGACCTCGCCCACCACGAACACCCGGCGGTCGCTTTCCGAAATCCGGGGCACGAACACGTAGTCCCCGGCGTCGAGCACAATGTTCTGGCTCTTGTCACCCTGCATGATGAACTTGTAGAGGTCCACCACGCGCTGCTCGCCGTTGGCCCGGCGCACGGACACCCGTTTCACGTCCGCGTCCGGGGCCGGCCCTCCCACCCTGGAGAGCATTTCATACAGGGTGGTCTTGCCGGACAGGGGATAGACCCCGGGCCCGGAATCGCGGTGGGAGAGCACCTTGACCGCGCCCATGAAGGTCACCTTCTTGGACCTATGCTCCTTGACGGACACGTCCAGCATGGGCTCGCGGACAAAGCGGGCGAACTCGGCGGTCAGGGCGGCGTCCAGCTGGCTGGGGGTCATGCCGTTTACGAACATGTCCTGGACGAACCCGAAGGAGATGCGGCCCTCGGGCCGCACGCGCACTTCGTGTTCCGTGGCTTCCGCGCCCTTCCACAGGGTGATGACAAGAAGGTCATCCGGGCCGATGCGGTACTCGGGAAACCCGGCGACCGTGGCAAAGGCCTCATTCTTTTCCGGTTCGGACGCGGCCTCTTCCTCCCCGGAGGGTGGCGGCGCCGGGGCCGGGCCTCGGGGCGGGGGCGCTGCCGCGGCCACGGTGCCGTTCTCGCAGGGGCAGGGGCCGGAAACGGAGGCGGCGGCCGATGCCGGGGCCGGGCCGGGCGAGCCGCCGCCGGCCAGCCATACCTTCACGCCCTGGCCAAAGGACGCGGCCAGAAGGTCGCACAGCCCGTCGCCGTCCATGTCCGCCCGGGCCAGGTCGTAGAACACGCCCTCGTCGGGCAGGCCCAGGTCCTTTTTCTCCCAGAAGCCCTTCGTGGAAAGCTCCCATGCCGCGATGCCGTCGGAATCCACGGAGGAAGCCACCATGACCGGCGTGCGCTCCCCGGAAAGGGAGGTGATCAACGGCTTCCAGAAGCTGCCTTTTTCCTGGGGCCGGAACCGGCGGACGAATCCGCCCTTGCCGTCGCCGTAAAACACGGCCGGGCCGGTGCGGTAGGTGCCGGCCAGGATGTCGGGGTTGCCGTCCCAGTTGGCGTCGAACACGGTGAGGCGGAAATAGCTGCCCCGCTCCAGGGCCGCGGTGGGGGACCAGCCTCCCCGGCCGTCGCCCAGCCACACCCGCAGCGCCCCGTAGGCGCCGGTGCCCGCGGCGGCCAGGTCCACGTTGCCATCGCCGTTGAAGTCCGCTGCGGCCACGTCCATGAACCGGTTGATGTTCACCGGCCCGGTCTCCTTGAGCCACCCGCCCTTGCCGTCGGAAAGCCACACCCGCACGCCGCCCTCGGTCTCGGAGGTGTTGTCCGCGGCGCAGAGGTCCAGCCTGCCGTCGGAATTGACGTCCGCTAAGCACACGCCCTCGTATTGACCGCTCTTGACCGGCGCAACGCCCTGGGTGAACCCGCCCCGGGCGTCGGACAGCCACACCTGGACGCCCAGGGAGCCTTCGCCCTGGATGGAGAACGCCAAGTCCGGCAGGCGGTCGCCGTCCAGGTCCCCGGCGGCCACGGCGCGCACTTCGCCGCGCACGGGCAGGGAAAGGGCCTTCTGGTAGCCTCCGGCTCCGTCGCCGAAATACACGGCCAGGGCCGGCCCGACCCCGGCGGCGGCCACGTCCATGGCGCCGTCGCCGTCAAAGTCGGCCAAGGCCAGCCCCATGACCTTTCCCTGGGGCGCGGGCCCCGCGGTCTGCAACCAGGGGGAAGGATCCATATGCCCGCCCGCGCACCCGAAAAGGGCCAGGGCGGCCGCGCAAACCAGCACAACGCAAAACTGCCGGGTTCTCACCGGATTCCTCCACGGGTTGGGGTTTTCTTGGCCATGGCGACGCGGGGCGCGGGAACGCGGCCGGAGAAGGAAGGGATCGGCTTGACCCCCGGTCCCTGCGGCCCGCCTTTTCTTCCCGGACCGCACCGGAAAGCCCGCGTCGAACCGCTTGTTCAGGGGGGGAAACAGCTCGTCTTCCATCCGGTCCGCGATCACCTCTCCACCGCCCGCCAACGGCACGATACGGCGCGCCGCTCCAGGTTGTTGATTTAACCCGAATCATTCATGAAAAATTTCGCCGAATAAAATATTTATACGGATTTAAACAGGTTAAGTGCCGATGGAAGGGTCCTTGAAAAATGCACGCTGTTTCTTTGAGGAATGCTGACATCGGCGAAATTTTTCACCCTTCCGGCGAGCCCGATTCACGCGATAGCTGCGTCAGGAGGCGGTC
>JAFDHW010000167.1 GCA_019308705.1 Deltaproteobacteria bacterium | reverse complement strand
CGCCGAGCCCCGATAACGCGGCCAGCGCGGAAATCGGGCGAGCCCGAAGGGGGAACAATTTTGCCCGAATGGCAGAATTCCTCCAATAATCAGACCGTCTTTGGCGCAAGACCCGAAAAACAGCTCCAACGGATTGAAATAACGAAAAATTCGATCTCGGGCAAAATTGCTCATGAATAATCCGGGCTAGGCCTCGTCCAGGTAACGCGTGGGGATGTTCTTCAGGCTCTTCAACATGGCCTGGGATGCCTTGACCTCCTTCAAGAGCTTGGCCATGGAGCCGCGCACCTTGAGCTTGCCCTTCATGATGGCCTGCATGGGGTCCAGGTTGCCCTTGACGATCTCCTTCCAGGTGGAATAGGGGCCCGAGACCTGGAACTCGGTCTCCTTTTCGTCCGGTGATTCCATGATGCAGAATTCCCGGATCTCGCCGTGGTAGGGGTCCACGTACCCGTAGATGTCCTCCTCCAGCATGCCGGGCTCCTTCAACACTTCCAGGCACAGCGCGCCCTCATACTTGGAGGCGGCCTTCTTGTACTCGTCGGAGGAGTTCAACTCGTCGGCCAGGGCCTGGAACCATTCGATGCTGGGGAAAGCGTGCGCTTCGGCCATCGTTCTCTCCTTCAATTAGTGGTTCATACCTTGAGGTTGCGCGCGGCCGTGCCGATGCCGTAGGTGCTCCGGTCGGCCACGTCGTTGGGGTCAAAGGCCCGTTTCATGCGTTCCTGCCAGATGTGGAAGTCGCCGTAGAGCGGGCCCAGCTCGGCGAACCGCTCCTGGATGGTCATGCGGGCGTCGCCCAGGCAAAGCCCGATGTCCTGGCACTCGAACCCGTCCTTCTGCTCCCGGTTGGTGTCGCGCTCCTCGGCCACCAGCCTGCGGCACTCCTCCACGGAATAGGCGTTTGCCGCGTCGTAGTGGAACTCCAGTTCCTTGTAGATGTAGGCGTTGTGTTCAAAGGAGTTGTGGTAGGTGGAGTCCGGCCCGTCGGCCAGGATGCCCTTGCGTTCCACGTACCTCATCTTGAGCTTTTCCGCGGGATACCCCATGTGACGGATCACGGAGTCCGTGGTGCCCATGTACCCGGCGGAGATGAGGAACCCGCCGCCGTGGTGGGCCCAGTGGGTGTCGTTGCCGATCAGGAAGATGGCGAACTCTTCTTCCAGGAGATCCTTGAAGGGGGAGACCTGCACGGCGACGGGGATGCTCGCGCCGCACTCCTCGACGACCTGGTGGAACACCTTTTCCTGGTACGCGAACTCCCGGTCGCTCTCGGCGTAGAGCAGGGCGATGAGCGGGTGGTTCCACTCGTTGGCCGCGGCCTCCACCATGCCCGCCTCGTGCCAGTCCACCAGGGTCTGGTTGCTGATGGCCCCGGCCAGGATGGCGAAGGCGTGTTCCGGGCCGCCCACCCGCATGATGGCGTAGCAGACCTCCGCGTCGCCCAGGGCGTACATGAGGTCGGCCAGGGTCTCGTAGTCCGGGGTGTCCACCATGTACACCCTGGCGCGCTCCAGGGGCTCGGCCAGCTTGTAGCCGGAGAACACCCCGCCCGGCGCGGTCTTGATGGTGGAAGGTCCCGGCCAGTGATGCAGCTTGACGGCGCACTTGGTGTATACGCCGTTTCCGCCCAAGGCCCCCACGTGGCCGCGCATGACGCCCCGCAGGCTGGGGCCGGGGCCGTCGCCGGTGAACCAGGCGTCCGGCGGCCCCAGGCGGATCATCTCGCCGTCGGGCAGCACCCATTCCACGCCCAGGGCGTTCTTGGCGTTGTGGCCGCCGTGGTTGCCCATGGTGTTCATGCCCCAGCCGGAGGTGACGTTGGCCAGGGCGGAAGCCTGGCTCCCGGCCTGGTGCGCGGTGCCGAACAACCCCACCTTCATGGCCTCGGCGTTCAGCTGGCACCAGGGGACGTAGGGCTCCACCACGGCGAATCCGTTCTTGGCGTCGATGTCGATGATCCGGTTCATGCGCTTCAAATCGATGTGCAGCACGTCCTCCTGCAGGGAGAAGGCATGGGACCCGTAGGCCGTGGAGGACGGCTTGTACTTGACGCCGTAGCGGTTGCAGGCCCTTACGATGGCCTGGACCTCCCCGGCGGACCCGGGAAGGATCACCGCCAGGGGCCGGTTCTGAAGGTACTTGCCCGGCGCGCAGCCGGGGTGGAACTCCACCAGCCAGTTGAAGGTGTAGGCATCCAGGATCACGTCCGCGTCGGAGATGTTCTTCTCTCCCACGATGTCTTCGAAAACCCGGTATACGTCCTTGGAAAGGGGCATGACGGCCTCCTTACAGCGACTGGGCCAAGAGTTCGATGGTGTCCACCACGCGGATGGGCGCGCCGGTTTCGCGCACCGCGTCGGCGAAGTTCTTTTCGCACCAGGGGCAGTTGGTCACCAGGGCCTCGGCCCCGGTGGACATGGCCTCCTCCACCCGGTCGGATGCGGCGGAAAGGGCGAAATCCGGAAACGCGCTCTTGGCCCCGCCGCCGGAACCGCAGCAAAAGGAATACTCCCGGATACGCTCCATCTCCGAGAACTTCATCTGCGGGATGGCGGCCAAAATCTCCCGGGGCGCGTCGTAGGAGCCGTCGAACCCCAGGACCTTCTCCACGTTCTTTACCGGCAGGCACCCCAGGTGGCACTCCTCGCCGCCGCCCGAGGGCGCCCGGATCTCGGCCATGCGGCCCGTGTGGCAGGGATCGTGGAAAGTGACCGACAAATCCACCTTGTTCTTGGGAACCAGCGCGCCGGAGCCGATGAGCTCGGCCAGGTACTCCTCGGCGTGGACCACCTCGAAGTCCATGTCCTCGCCCAAAAGCGGGTACTTGGACCGGAACACGCCGTAGCAGCCCGCGCAGGAGGTCACCACCTTCTTGACCCCCAGCTCGTTGAACATGGCGATGTTCTTTTTGGCGTATTCCTCGTAGAGGTCCTGCTGGCCCACCATGTAGACGGGGCTTGCGCAGCAAAGCTCCCTGGCCCCCAGGATGCCGAAGTCCACTCCGGCCCTGGTGAACAGCTCCGCGGTGAGCCGGGGAATGTGCATCAGGTCCGAGGCGTAGGAATAGGTGCACCCGACAAAGTAGAGCACCTCGGCCTTTTCCTTGCCCTTGGAAAGATCCTTGACGGAAAGTCCCTTGGCCCACCGGCCGCGGCGGTTCCTGGGCTGGACCCACACGTTGTCGTAGTTTCTCACGCTCTCGATCACGGGTTTGTGCGCGGGCATGGGGCCGTGGCCCTCGGCCACCAGCTTCTTCCGCAGCTGGTGCAGGATCTCGTAGACCTCCATGTCCGTGCCCATGCGGCAGGACACGTCGCACAGCCCGCACAGGCTGCACCGGTACACCACGTCCAACAGCTCCGGGGTGACGCCGATGCGGCCGTCCAGCCAGGAAAGGGCCGCGATGAGCTTTCCCGAGCCGGAGTAGGAGTGGAAGTTCATCTGCTTGGACGCCGGGCACCCGTAGGCGAACTGCCAGGATTTGACGATGGAACCCAAGGGGATGAACTTGCAGGAGCTGCAGCGCACGCAGCGCATCATATCGTTTCGGTAATCCTCAAGGGCCATGGGCCGCCCCCTTTCAGAAACAAAGTTTGCCCGGGTTCATCACCCCGTTGGGGTCGAACACGGATTTCACCCGCCTAAGCGGGATGACCGCGTCGGACCGTGCCCGGTACACGTCGGCCGCCCAGGCGGGATAGGGCCGGGAGAAGAAGGCCCCGGCCGCCAAAAGCGCCCGGGATACGGAAAAGAACACCTCCCGCACCCGCTCGGCGTCGCGCTCGTCCTCCGGGTCAAAGGGCAGCACGAACTCCATGTGACAGGAAGACCCCTGGACCATGGGCTGGAGGTACACCCCGATGTCCGAAGCCGGGTACCCGGCCCGGGAAGCCTCGTTGAACACGATGGGCAGGTACTGGTGGGCCCGGTCCATGGTGGTGACGAAGAAGATTTCCTGGCTCGCGCCCTTGGCCGCGTGCTTCCAGTAGGGTTTCGCCCCGGGCGTGCGCAGGCGCTTTAAGAAGGACGCGCTGCCCAACCCGTCCACCCGTTTTTTCAGGGCCAGGCCGCAGTCCTGGGCCAGGTCGGCGGCGTCGGCGGTCTGGTAGGCCACCCGTTCCTCAGGCAGCCTCTCGAACCCGTTGATCACGTGGACCAGGACCCAGGAGGGGAACCCGTGGGCGAACCGTGCGGCCTGGTCCGCGTCGGCCGCGGCCATCATGGCCAGGGCCTTGCCGTTGGCCAGAAAAAGCTCCTCCCCCACGTTTCTCTTCACCGCCTTGTAGGCGTAGGAGACCAAGGGGGCCAGCTCGTCATGGCACAGGAAGAAAAGGGAGGACACGGAGGGCAGAAGCTCGCACTTGATGGACGCCCAGGTGGCCACGCCCATGGTGCCCTGGGCGCCCTGGACCAGGCGGTGGTAGTCCAGTTGATGAGGGCCGCAGGGAAACTTCTGGGCCCCGCCGATCTTCCACTGGGCCTCGAGCCCGCCGGGGCCCGCGGCCTCGCCCGTGCGGAAGAACTCGCCGTTTCCGAACACCACCTCCATGCAGCACAGGGGATCGGAAACGTCCCATTGGTAGCGGGGCGCGATGCCCGGCTCCCGCTCCAGCACGCTGGCCAGGATGGATTTTCCGGCCTTGGGCAGAAGCGGCCCCACCATGCGCAGGCCCGCGGCCTCGGCCAGGGGGGCCAGGTCTTCGAAGGTCGCCCCGGCCTCTGCCACCATGACGCGGTTTCTCCGGTCCACCCTGAGCACCTTGTTCATTCCCGAGAGGTCCACCACCACGCCGCCCGCCGCGGGCACGGTGTCCCCCCGGAAACGGGGCGGAGCGGAGGACACCGGCACCAGCGGGGTCCTGGTCCTGTTGGCCCACCGGACGACGGCCCGGACCTGCTCGCGGGTCTGCGGCCGAACCACGGCATCGGGGTTCTTCCGGGGAACGTAGGACCGGTCCGCGCCGTAGGCGGCCGTCTCCCCGGGCTCGGAGGAGACAAACTCGGCCCCCACAATGGCTGCCAGGTCTCCTTCCAGGTTCTTGCTTTTCGCCGATTTCATGTGTTCGGCCTCCTTTGCTGAAGAAAGATCGGCCCTTGCGCCCAAAAGCGCCTTACCTGGTGACGATGGTGATGGTGGTGGCTCCGGGCTCGAACCCGTCGCCTATGCCCCCGCCGTTGTGGGCCAGGCCCACGCGGGCGCCCTCCACCTGTCTTGCCCCGCATTCTCCACGCAACTGCCACACCAGTTCCACGATCTGGGCCACCCCCGTGGCCCCCATGGGGTGGCCCTTGCCCAACAGTCCCCCGGAAGGGGACACCACCACGTCGCCGCCGAAATCCACCAGGCCCTCGTCCACGTACCTTCCGCCTTCGCCCCGGGGACAGATGCCAAGGTCCTCGTAAGCCACCAGCTCGATGGGGGTGAAGTCGTCGTGCACCTCCACCACGTCCAGGTCCTGGGGCCCCACCCCGGCCGTCTCGTAGGACTGCTTCGCGGTCTGCTCGAAGCACAGAAACCCGGAAAGCTTGCCGCCCATGCCCTTGTAGGGCGCGCTCATCTCCGTGATGGCGGAAATCTTCACGGGCTTGGTGGTGTACTGCCGGGCCACCTCCGCGGTGCACAGCACCAGGGCCGCGGCCCCGTCGGAGTTGGGGCAGCACTGAAGCTTGGTCAGGGGGTCGCAGATCATCCGGGAGGAGAGCACCTCCTCCAACGCCACTTCCTTCCGGAACTGGGCGTAGGGGTTCTTGGCGGCGTTGCGCTTGTTCTTCACCGCGATCTTGGCGAACTGCTCCACGGTGGTGCCGTACTCCTGCATGTGGGCGTTGCCCACCAGGGCCAGAAG
>JAFDHW010000166.1 GCA_019308705.1 Deltaproteobacteria bacterium | reverse complement strand
TTCTGCCATTCGGGCAACATTGTTCACCCTTCGGGCTCGCCCGATTTCCGCGCTGGCCGCGTTATCGGGGCTCGGCGTACCAAAGTACGCCTTCACCCCTCTCGCCTTGCCAGCGCGGAAATCAGGCTTCGTGAATAATCCGGGTTAAAATTACCATTCGTGGAAAAGAAATAAAAGGTTTTTTTGCCAGCTTTTTTACCCCGGATTATTCATGAGCAATTTTGCCCGAGATCGAATTTTTCTTTATTTTCAATCCGTTGGAGCTGTTTTTTGGGTCTTGCGCCAAAGACAGTCTGATTTCGGGCTCGCCCGATTTCCGCGCTGGGGCTCGCCCGATTTCCGCGCTGGCCGCGTTATCGGGGCTCGGCGTACCAAAGTACGCCTTCACCCCTCTAGCCTTGCCAGCACGGAAATCAGGCTTCGTGAATAATCCGGGTTACAGGATGAAACGTGGCGAAAAGGAGCATGGAAGACGAGGCGGGCGGCTGTTTTTTGGAGGGCAATGCGTCCATCGCGCCCGGGAGTCCCCGGCCAGGGCCTGAAAAACCCGGGGCCGGAGAGCTTTTCCGCGCCGGGCGGGAACCAGGGCCCGGGGCATGGAGTCATCCACCTTTCAGGTCCCGGATTTTGCCCTGGTCAGCGATTTCCTCCATGGTGCGGCCCGTGGCCACGGAGGTTTGGTGGCGGGCGGTGATTTCGCCTTCCGTTTCCGCGGCCTCGTCCTTGTGCTTGATGAGAAGCCAGTTTTTGCCGCCTTCGCCGCGCTTGCCGGACATCCGCACCAGGGCCCACCGGCCGGACAGGCGCTCGCCGTGCAATACAAAGGACAGCCGGCCGGCCGCGAGCATGGCGTCCGGGTCGCCCAGCGGCTCCCAGGTTCCCCGGTCCCAGAGCATGACCGTGCCGCCGCCGTACTCGCCCTCGGGGATCACGCCCTCGAAGCCCGCGTACTCCAGGGGGTGGTCCTCCACCAGAACGGCCAGGCGCTTCTGCGAAGGGTTTGTGCTGGGCCCCTTGGGCAGAGCCCAGGATTTGAGCACTTCTCCCGACCGGAGCCGCAGGTCGTAGTGCAGGCGGGAGGCGTCGTGCTTCTGGATCGCGTAAGTCCGGCCGGATAAGTCCGCCCTGCCGCCCGGAGGCTCGGGGGTCTTTTCGAAGTCCCGCTTCTTCTTGTAGTCATCCAGGGGCATGGCGGGCCCGGGGGAGGAGATGGATTCTACTTGTCTTTTATCTTGTCCCACAAAAACTTGAAGCCTGGAGTGAGATTCTCGTCCAGGTGCATGGCCAGCATGGACTTGGCCGGATAGCCGATGTTCATGGGGCCGCCCGTCTTGAAGAGGTTTTCCACGGTGTAGCCCACCAGCTCGCCGGGGATGCCCAGGCCCAGCTCGTGGTCCTGGATGGCGGCAAAGGAGCGGTCGCCCATGCCCGGGATGACCACCTGGGGCACGCCGGACACACAAGGCAACAACCCCCCCTTGACGCAGGACTCCTCGAACCCCTCGAACCGGGACTCGGGAACATGCAGGTGCTCGTAGGAAAGGGCGTGGATCAGGTGGGTGATCTGGACCCCGTCGCAGTAGACCAGCACGGAGTGGGGGATGAACGGGGTGCGATCCAGGGGGGCGCACAAAAGCCCCTTGGCGGCACCAAACTTTTCCCGGCCAATGGCCACGTATTTCCGTGCCGGGGCGAATCGGCGCCTTTCGGCTTCCTCGTCCTTGTGCCAGCCCTGGAGGACTTGGCTCTGCACGAGGTCCTCCTCGGTTAGGTCCGCCCACTGGTGCATGGCCGTGGACGGCACGCAGAAGTTGTCCACCGCGGTCATGGCCACCACCGAGCCCCACCGCCGTGCCTGGGTGAAGGCCTGGCAAAGGGCCATCTTTTTGCCGAAGGCGCTTGGCCGCAACGCATTCCCGGGGATTTCGGATTCGTCGGCGATGTAGCGGATGGCCACGGGCCAGGTGGAGAGGTGCAGGCGCTCGAACAGATCCCTGCCCGCCTTGCGAAAATCCTCGATGCTTTCCAATTCGTTTCTCCTTGAAACCGGTTACTTGTGCTTTTCCAACTCTTCCAGGATGCCGGCGGCCAATAGCGGGATCATGATCTCGTGGTGCCCGCAGAGGAAGATGCCGCGGCCGCCCTTGCTGGTGGGGCGGGAGACCACGTTGACCATGGGCCGGTAGTGGCGGATGAAGTCCAGGTTCACGCTCGTGAAAGCGTCCACGGTATGACCCAGGTTCCGGGCCAGGGACAGGGCCTTCAGAAACACCTCGGGCAGGATGACGGCGGAGCCGGCGTTTATGTACACGCCGCTTTCCAGGCAGGCCACCGCGCCGGCCAGGATGCGGAAGTCCCGGTGGGAGGCGGCCCCGGCCGCGGCGGGGTCGAAGTCCGGGTGCATGTGCACGATGTCCGTGCCCACGGCCACGTGCACGGTGACGGGTACGCCGAGGCGCGCGCCCGCGGCCAGGATGCTCTTGTCCGCGTGGGGAAGGCCCTCTTCCAAAAGCACCCGGCCGCACGCCGCGCCCAGGCCCAGGCTCTTTTCTTTTGCCAAGGCCAACGCCTTGCCCACGAAGGCGGCGGTCTCCCTGGAGGTGCCGAATTCCCCCGCCCCCAGCGCCGAGACCACGTCCTCGGAGGTCTTGCCCGCCATGGCCACCTCCGCGTCGTGGATGATGCCCGCGCCGTTCAAGGCCACGGTGGTGATGACGCCGCGCTCCATGAGGTCGATGACGATGGGGTTTAACCCCGTCTTGATGACGTGGGCGCCCATGGCGAAGATCACGGGTCTGTCCCCGGCGCGCGCGCGGGCCACGGCGGCGATGACCTCCTTCAACTCCGGCGCGCCCAGGATGTTGGGCAGCCGTGCGAGGAACTCGGCAAAGGAGCCCCCGGGCGTCCAGGGCCGGGCAAAGTCCTCGAAGGTCACCTTGCTTTGGCGGTCGTGCAGGGAAACGGTGGAAATCCCCTGGAGGGAAAGGGGCTCAAAGTTTTTGCGCTTGGGCATGGATGGCCTCGCAAACCTTGTTATTCGGCGGCGGCCTGCCGGTGGAAACCTTTCCAACGATTATCGGCGGCCAGGGCTTCTCCACCATGGATTCCCGCTTTCGCGGAAGACGAGGCAAAGGATCCGCGCTTGCGCTCCCATGCGCCCCCCCTTTCAGTTCTCCGGCAGGACGCGGCCCTTGATTTTTTCGATGGCTTCGGCGCAGGGGTGGCCGAGTTCCTGGGCGGCGAGGTAGTGGGACAAGGCGCGGGCGTAGCCGCCCTGTTTTTCGTAGAGCATGCCCAGGCGGAAGCGGAAAAGCCCGTTGTCCGGCTCCAGCTCCACGCTTTGCCGGGAGAAGGACAGGGCGATGTCCGGGTTTTCGCCCAGGCGGTCGTAGACCTCGGCCAGGGCGCTCAACGACGGCGCATCGTTGGGGTGGATGCGAAGGACGCGCTCGTAGGAGCGGGCGGCTTCCTTGAGTTCGCCAAGTTCCACCAGGCAATCGGCCAAATGCTTGTGGCCGGCCCAGGATGTGGGGCTTGCGTCGACGGCCTTTTGCAGCCATTCGCGGGCCGTGGCCGCGTCTCCCTTGGCCAGGTGGGCGCGACCGGTGGCGAGGAGCACCTCGAACACCCCGGGCTCGATGGCCTCGGCCTCGGCCAAAAGTTTCAAGGCCTCCTTGGCCCGGCCGGCCAAAAGGTGGATCATGCCCATATTGTAGGGGGCCATGACGTCCTTCTTGTCGAGCTTTTTGGCCTGGATGAAGCATTCCATGGCCCGGCCGTAGTCGCCCTTGACCGCGTGGCACACGCCCAGGGAGTTGATGACGTTGGTCTCCTTGGGGTCAAGGACCAGGGCGCGCTCGTACTCGGCCATGGCGCCTTCCAGGTCGCCCTCCTGGTAAAGCTTGTCGCCGGAGACGTTCAGGCTCACCGCGTCGAATACCACGGACTGGTCCGGGCCGAAAAACTCCGCGTGGTCCAGGGCCTTTAAGGTGTTCTGCAGGATCTCGGGCCGGGTGTAGTCCGCGGTGGGATACACGGCTACGCCCACGGACACGGACCCCCGGTGGCGGGCGCGGACCTTTTTGCGCAAGGAATCGGCGGCCTTCACGGCCTTGGACTTGGGTTTTCCGGGCAGCACCGCGCCCAGGATGCCGCCCTCCAGCACGCCCCAGAACCCGGCGGTTTTCCCGCACACCCGGGCAAGCTCCCGGGCCGCGTCCACCAGGTGGTCCATGACCGGCTCCTTGGCCCCGTCCGGGTCCACGCGCACGGCCATGGCGGAAAAGGTCTTTTCGCCGCGCACCTTTTCCATGGCCGCGTCCGTGAATTTTCTGCCGGCCAGGATGTCCGGGAATTTTTTGGCCAGGACCTTGCGCGCCTTTTCCGTGTCCTCGGCGGTGGCGGCGCGCCGTTTGCCGGCCGCGCCCTGGATGAGGAACTCCTCGGTGCTCTGCCGGGTCTTTTTCATGGGCTTCTTGGGCTTTGTGGATGCAAGCTTGTGTACGATGGTCATGGGCGCGGGGCCTTTCCCTCGGGAGCGGTTTTCGCCAGGGACGCGGCGGCGTCGCGGATGACGGCAAGCTCGTGGTCGAACACCGTGCGCAAGTCCAGGAGGAACCGGTCCTCCTCGATGCGGCCGATGACGGGGGTGTCGAAGGCCCGCATGGCCTCCTCCACCTGGTTGGCGGACAGGCCGGGCACGGAAAGCTCCACGGCGAAGGAGGGGATCTCCTGCAGGGGCAGGGCCCCGCCGCCCACCTTGCTCTTTGCCGGGACCACGCGGGCCGCCACCCCGGGCGCCTTGCGGAGCAGGCGGGAAAGCCGCTGGGCCCGCTTCTTCACGCTTTGTTCCGGCTCGGTGATACGGGCCAGGGTGGGGATGCTTTTCACGGCCGCGGCCGGGTCGCGGTACAGGCGCAGGGTGCCCTCCAGGGCCGCCAGGGTCATCTTGTCCAGGCGCAGGGCCCGGGCCAGGGGATGGGCCTTGATGCGGTCGAGCAAGGGCTTTTTGCCCAGGATGACGCCCGCCTGGGGGCCGCCCAGCATCTTGTCCCCGGAAAAGGTGACGATGTCCGCGCCCGCGGCCACGGAGTCCGTCACCGTGGGTTCGCGGGTCAGGCCGAAGCGGGAAAAGTCTATCAAGGTGCCGGAGCCCAGGTCCTCCATGACCGGCACGTGGTGCTTTTTTCCCAGGCCCACCAGCTCCTCCAGGGAAAGGGAGCGGGTGAACCCCACCACCGCGAAGTTGGAGGTATGGGCCTTGAGCAGAAGCCCGGTGTTTTCGTTGATGGCCCGTTCGTAGTCCGCGGGATGGGTGCGGTTGGTGGTGCCCACCTCCTGGAGGACGGCCCCGCTCTGGGCCATGACGTCCGGGATGCGGAAAGAGCCCCCGATCTCCACCAGCTCGCCCCGGGACACGATCACTTCCCGGCCCCTGGCCACAGCGGCCAGGGCGAGCAGCACCGCGCCGGCGTTGTTGTTCACCGCCAGGGCCGCTTCCGCGCCGGTGAGTTCGCACAACAGGCCCTCCACCAGGGAGGTCCTGGAACCCCGCTTGCCGGCGGCAAGGTCGAACTCCAGGTTGGAGTATCCCCGGGCGATGGCCGCCACCCGGTCGGCGACCTCCGGGGCCAGGGGGCTTCTGCCCAGGTTGGTGTGCACCACCACGCCCGTGGCGTTCACCACGGGCACCAGGTTGGGAGCGGAAAGCTTTTCGGCGTGCTCCAGGGCCAGGGAAAGGGCGGCGTCCTCCAGGGCGCGCGCGCCGGCAGGGGCCTCCCCGCCCTCCAGGATTCGAGCCCGCAGCTCGTCCACGGCCCGGCGGGCGGCGGCCACGCCCACGCTCTTGGGGGCGTTCATTTGGGTCAGGTGACCCTCCATGCGGGCCAGGAGGGTGTCTACGCCGGGAAGGGCCGACAGGATTCCTTGCTTGGGTTTGGCCAAGGGAACCGTATCCTTTTCTTTGTTAAGCCGGATTATTCATGAGCAATTTTGCCCGAGATCGAATTTTTCTTTATTTTCAATCCGTTGGAGCTGTTTTTCGGGTCTTGCGCCAAAGACGGTCTGATTATTGGAGGAATTCCGCCATTCGGGCAAAATTGTTCACCCTTCGGGCTCGCCCGATTTCCGCGCTGGCCGCGTTATCGGGGCTCGGCGTACCAAAGTACGCCTTCACCCCTCTAGCCTTGCCAGCACGG
>JAFDHW010000165.1 GCA_019308705.1 Deltaproteobacteria bacterium | reverse complement strand
CATGCGCTGGACCACGGTGTAGAAGGTGAGGACAAAAAGGAGGATGAGGCCGGTCCACAGGATGGGCGTGCGAAAGGGCGGGAACACGGCCAAAAGAAAGGCCCACACCGCGAACAGGAGCGTGCGGTAGCCGCGCTCCAGCAAACCCGCGTTGCAGGCGGCGCCCAGGCTCTCGGCCCGGGCCTTGGTGTAGGAAACCATGACCGAAAAAAGGAAGGTCGTGAAAACCAGCGCAGTGGCCAACAGGAGGTAAGGGCTTTCCCAGAACAGGACCCAGAACCCGGCCAAGTAGAAGAAGTCGCTGGCCCGGTCAAGCGACGAATCCAGGAACGCGCCCCAGGTGGAGGTCATGCCCAGGCGCTTGGCCATCTGGCCGTCGGCGATGTCCGCCAGGGCGGAAAGCCCGATACACAGAAACCCCCACGCAGGATTGAACCAAAACCCCACGGGCGCGGCCACGGCCAGGAAAAACCCCAGCCAGGTGTAGTGGTCCGGGGTGCGGAACACCACGGAGAACAGCGGAACCACGCGGTTCCCCATGAAATCGAGTACGTGCCGCGCCAGCGCGGTGTCCCGGAACGCCATGGAAGGATTCCCCCTTTGGTCTCAAGCGGAAACACGCCGGGCCGGGCAATGGCGCGCCCGGCCCGGCGTGAAAGGGCGCCTGCGGGCGCTACTGGCCCTGGCGGCGGCGATAGTCGGTCAAATCGTGGATGTTGTTCCGGTACTCGTTGATGAACTTCTCCGTCATGGCGTAGGCCTCGTCGTCGGAATACTGCTTGGGCGGGTGCTTGCAGAAGTAGGCGGACGGGGCCTCCAGGGGGCCGCCCAGGCCGCGCTGGAGCGCCAGCTTGGCGCAACGGATCATGTCGATGGCCACCCCTGCGCTGTTGGGGCTGTCCTCCACGGAGAGCCTCAGCTCGAGGTCCATGGGCACGTCGCCGAACAGCTTGCCCTCCATGCGGATGAAGCAGACCTTGTTGTCTTTCTGCCAGGGCACGTGGTCCGAGGGGCCGATGTGGATGTTTTCCGCCTCCAGGGGCATCCTGCACATGGACTGGATCGCCTCGGTCTTGGACTTCTTCTTGGAGGCCAGCCGCGTGCGGTTCAGCATGTTCAGGAAATCCGTGTTGCCGCCGGTGTTCAGCTGGTAGGTCCGTTCCAGCTTCACCCCGCGCTTGCGGAACAGGGTGGTCAAAACCCGGTGGGTGATGGTGGCTCCCAGCTGGCTCTTGATGTCGTCGCCGATGACCGGAAGGTTCTTTTCGGCGAACCGCTTGGCCCAGATGGGGTTGGAGGCAATGAACACGGGGATGTTGTTGATGAACCCCACCCCGGCCTCCAGGGCGCATTCCGCGTAGAACCGGGTGGCCTCCTCGCTGCCCACGGGCATGTAGTTCAAGAGGATGTCCGCGCCGGTGGACTTCAACACGTTCACCACGTCGGCCAGTTCGGATTCCTTCTCGTTGGCGGGCACGAAGGTGTACGTGGGATCGTAGTCGCGCATGTGGTCGCTTATGCCGTCCAAGACCTTGCCCATGGTGACCTTCACCCCGGTCTCCGGCACGTCGGGGCAGAACTTCTTGGTGCAGTTGGGCGGGGCGAAGATGGCCTCGGAAAGGTCCTTGCCCACCTTGCGCTCGTCGATGTCAAAGGCGGCCACCACCTGGATGTCGGCGGGCCGGTACCCGCCGATCTCCCAGTGCATGAGGCCGATGGCCTCCTCGGCGGTCTTGTCCTGGTAATAATAGAGTCCCTGGATGAGCGCGCTGGCGCAGTTTCCCACGCCCGCAACGGCGATCTTGATGTTTTCCATGTGCTCTATCCTCACCTTGAGAAGGGTTGATCCTGCCGCTCCCAACTTCGCGTTGACGCTCCGCCGTCAGCTCCCGGGCCTTGCGGCCCGGCTCCACCCCTCCGGGGCAGAGCGACAATAACACAAAGTTTTCAGTAAACTCAACATATGCCGCTCGCATACCAGGGACGGCCCCGGTTGTTCCCGGACCCTGCCCGGTTGCGGCGCAGGATTACCCACACCAGTTCCGTTTCCATTTTCCTCCTTTGCGCCCAAGATGATACAAAGAATCAGCCGGGCCTTTCGGCAAGGGCTCAGCTTCCAAACCCCACAATAATCACAAAGTTGGGGGTTGTGAATGTTCGGCCCGCAAAAATTTATGGGGTTGCGATCAAAAAACTGTAATTCCAAGGAGTTGCGTGGGAGGGACCATGAGGACCGTGGTGTTCGCCGCCGTTGCCCTGGCCGTGTACGGGGCCATGCACATGGGGTTTTACCTGCGGGTGCGGGTGCTTTTGCCCGCCGAGGTGAGGATCGTCCTGGCGGGATTCATGGTCCTGCTGCTTTTTTGCCCCTTCGCGGCGATGCTGTTTTCCTCGTCCGGGTTGAATGCTACCGCCGCGGCTGCGGCGGTTCCAGGGTATTTGTGGATGGGCTTTCTGTTTCTGGCCGTGTGCGCGGGGCTTGCCGTCCGGGCCTGGGACCTGGCCGCCATCAGCCTGGACCGGATGGTTTCCCTGGGCATCCCCCGGGCCGACCCCCGGTCCGCCGCCTTCTTCGTGCTGGGGGCGGCCCTTTTCGGCTCGGTGTGGGGCCTGGTGGAAAACCGGCTGCTTTTCACCACCACGGTCACCGTGCCCACCCGCCTGCTGGCACCGGGGGAGAAGCCGCTGGTGGCAGCCTACATCTCGGATTTGCACCTGGGGCCGACCAACCGGCCGGAGCTGACGCGGCGGGTGGCGGAGAAGGTCCGGCAGGCGCGCCCGGACGTCATCTTGTGCGGCGGCGACCTCGTCGACACCCACGCGCCGGACCTTTTACAGAGCGCGGAAATCCTCCGGGGCCTGTCCGCGCCCCTGGGCAAGTACGCCGTACTGGGCAACCACGAGGCCTATTACGGCGTGGAGCAGGCCGAAGCCTACCTGCGCTCCTGCGGGTTCACCCTCCTGGGGGGGAAGACCGCCTCGCCCGGGAACCTGCTTTTCCTGGTCGGGGTGGACGACCCGGCCACCGGCCGGCCGGACCGCTCCGGCGAACTCCTCTCCGTCCCCGGGGCCAAGGGCAGGCTGCCCCTGGTGCTTCGCCACCGGCCCCAGGTGCCGAAGGCCAGCGCGGAAAGGTTCGCGCTCCAGCTTTCCGGCCACACCCATGGGGGCCAAATACTCCCTTTCCACCTGGCCGTGGCCCTGTTCTACCCCCGCCTGGCCGGGCGGTACGAAACGCCATGGGGCGGGGCCGTGGTCACCTGCCGGGGCACGGGCTCCTGGGGACCGCCCATGCGGATCCTTTCTCCGAGGGAGGTCCTGGTGGTGCGGTTCGTCCCGGAAAAAGCGGCCATGGAACCGCTTGCCGAGGAAACCTTGCTCCCCGGGCAAAAAGAACCTATGGTCAACCAAAGAGAATCCCTTGAAAAAACCGCCTGAAACCATTGACGAGGCTCTCGCGCTGGTGCGCAGATTCATTGCCCAGACCACGGACGCGCCGCCCACGGACGGCGAAATCGCCAGGGCCCTTTCCCGGTATTTCGTGCTCAACGAAATCCGGGGGCACGTCGTCCTGGAGCGCGAGGAAACCCGCCGCACCCGCAAGGACGGGGAAGGCGTCCCGTAACGCGGAGCATTCCATGCGCCCATGCAACCATGCAACCTTCCGGTTTCTTTCCGTTTTCATGCTGGCCGCCCTGGCTGCGGCCCCTTTTGCGGCCCGCGGCGCGGCCCCCGCCCTTCCCTCGGCCGGGGAAAAATACGTCTACAACATCCGGTGGAGCATCTTTCCCGCGGGCCGGGTGGTGCTCCAGACCCTGCCGTCGGAAACCATAGACGGCGAGGTGGCCCACCATTTTCGCATGACCGCCGAGACCAACTCCTTGGTGGACGCCTTCTACAAGGTCCGCGACAGGGTGGATTCCTGGGTGGACAAGGACATGACCCGGTCCTTGCGCTACGAGAAGAGCCAGCACGAGGGCAGCACCCACCGCGAGGTCCTGGTGACCTTCGACTGGGACAAAAACCAGGCCGAATACGTCCAAAACGGCATTTCCGAAGGCACGGTGGAAATCATGGAAGGCTGCTTTGATCCCCTCGCCGTGCTGCACTACTTCCGTTTCATGGAGCTTTCCCCGGGCGCGGTGTTCGAAGCACCGGTCACCGACGGCAAAAAGGCGGTCATGGGGCGGGCCAAGGTGGTGAAAAAGGAGAAGATCTCCATTCCCCTGGGAGACCTTTCCGCCTGGCTGGTGGAGCCGGAGCTCACGCACGTGGGCGGGGTGTTCGAAAAGGACGAAAAGGCGAGCCTGCAAATCTGGTTCGCCGCCGAAGGGCCCCGGGTGCCGGTGCGCATCAAGAGCAAGGTGGCCGTGGGAAGCTTCGTGGCCGAACTGGCCGAGGTGCAAAAGGGCACGGCTCCCAGGACCACCCAGCGCGAGTCCGTCGAGGAATACCTGCCTTAACCCGGATCATCCACGAGCCGGAAGGGTGAAAAATTCGGGCCAAAACATCTCCTCCCGGCGCCAAAAGGCCCTTGCCCTTTCGCGTCCGGTCGCCGGTTCTTTCAGGAGCACGCCAGCGTGGTGCGGCGGATAACCTCGTCTTTCATGGCCGGGGTCAGGTCGTTGAAATAGGCGGAATACCCGCTCACCCGCACCAGCAGGTGGGGATGGGCCGCGGGGTTGTCCCGGGCCTCCTTCAGCACCGCCGGGTCCAGCACGTTGACCTGTGCCTGCATGCCCCCGCGGGAAAAATAGGTGGACAAAAGGGCGGACAGGGCCTTTTTCCCCTCGGCCCCCCGAAGCGCCGAGGCGTCGAACTTGAGGTTGAGGTTCAGCCCGTTGGTGGCGCGCCGGTGGTCCAGGCGGTTGGCGGAGTTCAGCAGCGCGGTGGGGCCGTTTTTGTCCATGCCGTTTGCCGGGGAAAGCCCCGCGGCAAACGGCTCGCCCTTCCTGCGGCCGTTGGGTAAAGACCCCGTAACCCGCCCCCAGAACTCGTGGGCGGTCACCGAGTACAGGCCCATGGTGACGGCCCCGCCGCGGGTGTTTTTCCGGCCGGCGATGAGCCGGGAATAGGTCTGCACCACCCAGCCGGTCCAGGCGTCGGCTTCGGGATCGTCATTGCCGTACTTGGGCAGGGACAGGAGTTTCGCCCGCAGATTTTCGTCGGGAAAGTCCTTTACGCACTGGCGGACCAGCTCGGGCAAGGTTATCCAGCGGTCGATGAACACCGCCCGCTCGATGGCGAAAAGCGCATCCCCGGTATCGGCCGGGGCCACGCACTGCACCCCGGAGAAATTGTACTTCGCCCCCCCGGCGGTGGAGTCCGCGCCGGATTCCAGGCAGCCTTGCAACAGCGCGCTGGTCAACGGCGTGGGATGGTACTTTGCGTTGGCCCGCTCCACGGCGAAGAGGTCGCGGAAGAGCTTTTCCAGGCCAAAGGCAAGCTGGACTTCGAAGGCGCGTTTCACGTCCTCCATGGAGGCCATGGCCGCCGGGTCCATGGTGGCCGCGCCCGTGCGCAAGCGGGAGCCGAACCGCCGCCCCCGGTTCAAGGCCAGTTCCAGGCACAGCGGCACGTTGAACAGGGCGGCGTCCGTGGAGGAAAAGCTTTTTCCCTGGCTCACGGGCTCCACGCACCCCACGGGGGTGTAGTCCCGGGCGTCTTCGGGGCTTAGGCCGTTCTTCTCCAGCACGGGCACGACGACCTCGTCGTTATACAACGCCGGGGAGTTGGCCCCGCCCGCCAGGATGGAAAAGACCTTTTCCCGGTACCAATCCGGCGCGCCCCCGTGCATCCGGGCCGTGTAGTTGGGCTGACGCAGCCGAAGCTCGTCCATGGCCTCCAAAAAAAGTGCGGAAACCTCGTTGGCC
>JAFDHW010000164.1 GCA_019308705.1 Deltaproteobacteria bacterium | reverse complement strand
GGCGAGCCCGATTCACGCGATAGCTGCGTCAGGAGGGGGTCGCGGTACAAAAGTACAGCTTCCCTCCTCCTTCCTTGCTCTCGCGCGAATCGAACTCGTGAATAATCCGGGCTATGTTGCTGTGGAACGAGGATTCTTGCGGAAGGTATTGTACTTCACGATGCACCACAGGGCGCGGAGGCCGTCTTTCCACCCGATCTTCTTGCCCTCCTCGTAGGTCCTGCCGGCGTAGGAAACGCCCACCTCGTAGACCCGGCAGCGGAGCTGCGCCACCTTGGCCGTGATCTCGGGCTCGAAACCGAACCGGTTTTCCTCGATGGTTATGGCTTCGAGCACCTCGCGCCTGAACACCTTGTAGCACACCTCCATGTCCGTGAGGTTCATGTTGGTGAACATGTTGGAGAGCTGGGTGAGGACCCGGTTTCCCAAAAAGTGCCAGAAATACAGGACCCGGTGGGACTCGCCCCCCGCGAACCGGGAACCGAACACCACGTCGGCCTTGCCCGTCAGGATGGGTTCCAGAAGCTTGGGGTATTCCCGGGGATCGTATTCCAGGTCCGCGTCCTGGATGAGCACCACGTCGCCGGTGGCCGCGGAAAACCCGGTGCGCAGGGCCGCGCCCTTGCCCATGTTCTTTTCGTGGTAAAACACCCGCACGGCAGGAGAGGCTTCGAGGGCCGCCAGTTTGTCCCTGGTCCCGTCCGTGGAGCAGTCGTCCACCAGGATGATCTCCTTTTCCAGGTCAAGGGGCACGTCCAGCACGGACGCCACCACCTGCTCCACGGTGGCGGCCTCGTTGTACACGGGGATGACGATGGAAAGGGTCTTTGGAGGCATGGGATGGGCTTGAGCAGGTTAAAAAAAAAGGAGCGGGGGAGTCCCTCCCCCGCTCCTTTGGAGCACTGCGTTACGCCTTGGTGATGGCGCCGCCGTCGTCCACGGTGAAGGTCTTGGTGCCCTGGGCATGGGCGGCGGTGATGCTAAGGCCGCTCATGGTGCCGGTGACCACCGTCACGGTGACGTTTTCGGACTGCTGGAAGCCGTAGCTCTTCAGGATCGGCAGCGTCACGGTCTGGGTGGGATCATCGGAGAACGCAGCCTGGGCCGCAGTGTAAGCGTTCTTCACGTCCGCGTTGGCCGCGGCGTCGTAGCCCCGCTGGCGGTAGGAGATGAAGTTGGGGATGGCGATGGCCGCCAGGATGCCGATGATCGCGATAACGATCATGAGCTCGATCAGGGTGAAGCCTTTTTGGTCGCCTCTCATTTTCTGCAGCATCTTCTTCCTCCTTGAGAAGGGATTTTAGGGACCAACATGGCCCCGGGGTCCGCCTTGCCTCCTGATGGGAAACAACCCGGTTATGGGCGTTCCATATCCTCGCCATCCCATGGTAGCATTTTGTATGCCAAACGATGTACTTCGCGATGGAAAAACAATAACCCCTTTTATTCACAAACAAAACGGAAGCGGAGAATTATTGATCGCCGTGTCCTCCGGCCTTTGGGTGAAAAACCCAGCCTTTTTATGCGGGGTTTTTCACCGCATGAGTGGGGATTTTCACTTCTCCTCCCGGGCCGTGGCGCCGTAGTGTTTGGCGTAGCGGTACCGGAAGGAGTCCATGCTGATGCCCAGAAGCTTGGCCGCCCGGTGCTTGACCTGGCCCGCCCTTTCCATGGCCTTGTCCAGGCATATCCTCTCCACTTCGGACAAAAATTTGTCCAGGTCCATGCCGGACTCGGGCACGGTGATCATCTGATCCCAGGAGGCCTCCTCCTCTTCCCTCTGCCGCCATTTCTTGTAGGTGGACAGGGTGAGGCTGTCCGGCAGGATGATATTGGTGGTGGACAGCGCCACGGACCGCTCGATGATGTTTTCCAGCTCGCGGATGTTGCCGGGAAAGTCATAGCTCTGCAAAAGGCCGATGGCGTAGGAAGACAGCTTGTTGATGGACTTTCCCATCTCCCGGGAAAACTTGTCCAGAAAGTGCTGGGCCAGGGGCCGCAGGTCCTCCTTGCGCTCCCTTAGGGGCGGCACGCGCAGCTCGATGACGTTCAACCGGTAGAAGAGGTCCTCACGGAAGTTTCCGGCGATGACCTCCTTTTCCAGGTCCTTGTTGGTGGCGGACACCAGGCGGATGTCCACGTTCACGTCCCGGGTGCCGCCCACGGGCTTGAAGCTTCTTTCCTGGATGACCCGCAACAGCTTCACCTGGATGCTCTTGGACAGCTCGCCCACTTCGTCCAGGAACACCGTGCCGCCGTTGCCCGCCTCAAAAAGCCCTTTCTTATCGTTGGTCGCCCCGGTGAACGCGCCCTTCACGTGGCCGAACAGCTCGCTCTCCATCAAGGTCTCCGGAATGCCGCCGCAGTGGATAACCACGAAGGGTTTGTCTTTCCGTGGGCTCTGCTCGTGGATGGCCCGGGCGATGAGTTCCTTTCCCGTGCCCGACTCGCCGGTGATCAGGATGTTGGTCTTGGTGGGCGCGGCCTGGCGGATCATGGAGTACACCCGCTTCATGGCGGGGCTGTTCCCCACCAGGCGGCTAAAATGCAGGGTCTGGGCCAGTTCGGCGTCCAGCTTCTCCTTTTCACGCTCCAGGGTGCGGTGTTCCAGGGCGTTTTCGATGGTCTGGTTCAACTCCACGTTGTCAAAGGGCTTGGGGATGTAGTCATAAGCGCCCTCGTTCATGGCGGACACCGCGGTTTCCGTGGTGGCGTAGGCGGAGATCATGATGACCACCGGAGAGGGGCTGAGCTCCTTGGCGCGGCGCAAAACCTCCAGGCCGGAGATGTCGCCCAGGCGGATGTCGCACAAAAGCAGGTCCCAGGGCTCCTTGCCCAACAGGTCGATGGCTTCCCGGCCGCTCGAGGCCACGGATACCTGGTAGCCTTTGCGGGCGAGCATGACTTCCAGAAACTCCCGCATGCCCGGCTCGTCGTCCACCACCAGGAGTTTTTTGGATTTGGCGTCTGTCATGGGGAAATTCCGAGCAAAATTACCACCTCCGGAAAGAGCAAAAAACCGGAGCCGTTCTCTTCGCGGAAAACCCGGGCCGGGAGATCAGCCGCCGTGGACCACCCGCCCCCCCACCACCGTGCAGGCCGCCCTGCCCTGCAGCGTCATCCCGGCAAACGGGGTGTTCCGCCCCTTGGAGAAGAAGGCCTCCGGGTCCACCACCCACTGGGCGTCCGGGTCCACCACCGTGACGTCCGCCGGCGCGCCGGGCGCCAGCGCGGGCGGGTCCAGGCCCAGGATGCGGGCCGGGTTGGTGCTCATGGCAAGCACCAGTTGTTTCAAGGTCAGCACCCCCCGGCGCACCAGGGCCAGGGAAAGGGAAAGAGAGGTTTCCAGCCCCACGATGCCGAATGCGGCCTGGTCGAATTCCAGGTCTTTTTCCAAAATGGAGTGGGGCGCGTGGTCGCTGGCGATGGCGTCGATGGTCCCATCCGCCAGACCCTGGCACACGGCCTCCCGGTCTTTTTCAGCCCTCAGCGGCGGGTTCATCTTGGCGTTGGTGTTGTAGCCGGCCACCGCGTCCTCCGTGAGGGAGAAGTAATGGGGGGCCGTCTCCGCGGTCACGGGCACGCCTCGTTCCTTGGCCAGGCGGATCATCTCCACGGACTGGAAACAGGAGACGTGGCACAGGTGCAGCGGCAGGCCCGTGAGCTGGGCCAGAAGGATGTCCCTGGCCACCATGGCCGCCTCGGCCGCGGCCGGTATGCCGGGAAGCCCCATGCGGGTGGAAAGCGCGCCCTCGTTCATGGACCCGCCGTTGGCCAGGGGAAGGTCCTCCGGGTGCGACAGCACGGCAAGCCCGAAGTCCGCCGCGTATTCCAGCACCCTCCGCATCATGCCCGCGTCGGACACGGGATGGCCGTCGTCGGACACCGCCCTGGCCCCGGCGGCGGCGAGGTCGCCGAAATCCGCCAGTTCCGCGCCCTTCTGGCCGCGGGTCGCCGCGGCGGCGGGATATACCCGCACCGCGCCTTCGGCAGCCGCCCGGTCCAGGATGAATTTGGTCACCGCCGCGTTGTCGTTCACCGGGATGGTGTTGGCCATGCAGCAGACCGCGGTGAACCCGCCGACGGCCGCGGCCCGGGTGCCGGTTGCAATGGTCTCCTTGTATTCCTGGCCCGGCTCCCGCAGATGCACGTGCATGTCCACCAGGCCGGGCAGCACCCGCATGCCCTCCGCGTTTACCACCTGCACGCCGGGTCCGGGTTCGATGTCCCGGGCCGCGTCCTTGCCCACCCGGGTGATGATCCCGTCCTCGGCCACCACGTCCGCGGGGCCGTCCAGGCCCTGGGCGGGATCCAGCGCCCAGCCGCCGGCAATGACCAGCATCATTCGCCCCTGCCTCCCACCAGTAAGTACAATAAGGCCATGCGCACGGCAACGCCGTTGGTCACCTGGTCCAGGATGATGGAATACGGCCCGTCAGCCACTTCCGGGGAGATTTCCACCCCCCGGTTGATGGGCCCTGGGTGCATGATGAGCACGTCGGGCGCCGCCAGGGCGGCGCGCTCGGGATTCAGGCCGTACACCCGGGCGTATTCCCGCTCCGAGGGAATGAGCGATCCCTTTTGCCGCTCCTTCTGGATGCGCAGCATCATGACCACGTCCGCGCCCTGAACGGCCTCTTCCACCCGCCTGACCCTCTTGGCGCCCAAGGCCTCGACGCCCGGCGGGATCATGGTGCCCGGACCGCACACCGTGACCGTGGCGCCCATCTTGGTGAACCCGCAGATGTCGGAGCGCGCCACCCGGGAGTGGGTGATGTCCCCGATGATGGCGATGGACAGCCCGGCCAGTTTCCCCTTCTTTTCCCGCACGGTGAACATGTCCAGGAGCGCCTGGGTGGGGTGGGCGTGGGTGCCGTCGCCCGCGTTGATGATGGAGGCGGAAAGCCGGCCGGCCAGAAGGTACGGAGCGCCGGAGCTGGAATGGCGGATCACGATGGCGTCGGGCCGCATGGCCTCCAGGTTCCTGGCCGTATCCACCAGGGTTTCGCCCTTGGTGAAGGAACTGGATGCCTTGGCAATGCTGTGGGTGTCCGCGGAAAGGCGTTTGGCCGCCACGTCAAAGGACATCTTGGTGCGGGTGGAAGGCTCGTGGAACAAGAGGATGACGGTTTTGCCCCGCAGGGTGGGGACCTTCTTGATGGGACGGAAGGAAATCTCCTTCATGCCCGCGGCGGTGTCCAGGATATTTTCCACTTCTTCGGACGAGAGCGATTCGATATCCAGAAGGTCCTTCCGGAAAAAGGCCATGTCCCCCCTCCGCGTCTGCGGGCTTAATGCAGCAACCTGCCTATCCTCGACCAGCGAACGTCATGGTTCATCGGGTTCCAGGACCAGTAGATGATGAAGGCCCGGCCCCGAAGGTCGTTAAAATCCACGAAACCCCAGTAGCGGCTGTCGTAGCTGTTGTCCCGATTGTCGCCCATGACGAAAAACTTGCCCGGGGGCACGGCGATGGGCCCGAAGAAATCCTTCTGGGCCTGGTTCGTGTCCCCCCTCGGGTCCGTGTACACGGCGTGAGGGTCCTCCATGAGCTTCCCGTTGACGTAGATCTTGCGGTTCTTCATCTGAACCACGTCGCCTTCCACGGCGACGACGCGCTTGATGTAGTCCTTGCTGCGGTCCTCGGGGTAGCGGAAGACCACGATATCGCCCCGGTCCGGCCGGCCCACCGGGATGAGCGGCTCGTTGGTGAAGGGCATGCGGATGCCGTAGATGAACTTGTTCACGAAGATATGGTCCCCCACCAAAAGGGTGGGGATCATGGAGCCACCGGGGATTCTATATGCTTTTGTAGCAAAGAAGAATAAAAAAATTGGAACCAAAAAAATTACTAAAACAGTCAGAGTGACTGCCCTAACTTTCTTTTGTCTCACGATTTCGTAC
>JAFDHW010000163.1 GCA_019308705.1 Deltaproteobacteria bacterium | reverse complement strand
CAGCTTCCCTCCTCCTTCCTTGCTCTCGCGTGAATCGAACCCGTGAATAATCCGGGGTAGATGATCACCGCGGCCGCCGCGGCGATGGTGACCGCGCTGAATAACCAGTTCCAGGGGGCCGTGTGCATGCCCCAGCCGCCGTCGTAGTAGCCCATGTGGGGGGGATGGCAGCCGGACGAGGAAAGCAGGAGAAGCAGAAGGGGAAAGCGGCGCATGGATGCCTCCCGAAAGGGTGGGGCCGGGTCGTTGTCGGGGCTGGGTGAAGATGCGATGACGGGCCTGACGGCTCGACAGTTTTTCGGGCCAAACCGGTTTTTCCGGGGGGTTCGAGGGAACCTTTTCCTTGTTTCAACCAAAAAGGCTCCCTCGATTCCTTACTCATACAAAACAGCCAAAATGGTGGCCTTCCCGTCTTTGCCGCAGATGGCGTGGGGGGTGGTGGAAAGGTAGTACGCCGAATCGCCGGGCTCCAGGTCGAAGCTTTCTTCGCCGATGCGCAGAAGCGCCGTGCCGCTGAGCACGAAGATGAATTCTTCGCCCTCGTGCACCGAGACTTCGGGCACCTCCTCGGGCTCCAGCTCCACCAGCAGGGGCTCCATGTTCCTGCCGTGCACGTCCGCGGCAAGGCCCTGGTAGGAGTAGAGCTTCTTCTGGCCCTTGCCGGACGTGGACCGGGAGATGGGCTTTCTCTCGCCGCGGCGGGTGATCTCGTAGGACTTGGTGCCCTGGCCGGAGATGAGGCGGGTCAAGGCGCTGTCCAGGGCCTTGGACAGGCGCATGATGGTGCCCAGCTGGGGCTGGATGGTGTTGTTCTCGATGGCGGAAAGGGTGTCCACGGAAAAGCCGGTCATCTCGGAAAGCTTTTCCAGGGAAAGGCCCCGTTCCTTGCGAATGGCGGCGATGCGCTCCCCCACGTCCTCGGAAGGGCCCGGGGTTTCGATGCCGCCGGAAATGTCGCCGGTCAGGGTGTCGAAATAATCCAGGCTGGCGCTTGTCCCCTTTTTTTGGTCGTCGGTCATGGTCATGTGGTCTCTCCCGTGCGCGCGAGCGCCAGGCATGGTCCGGGCGAAACTTCCGCCCCAAAAGGCTTCCGGGATTTGTTAGCACAGTTTTCCGCAAGGCGTAAAGTCCGGCGCGCCGGGTTGGCGGGGTTGGGAGACCCGCACCGCCCTGCCGGAAGGGCCGCGGAAAACCCATGCGTCCGGCTCCACCCGGATCAGGTACTGCGGGGTGACCGGCACCTTGCCCCTGCCGCCGGGCAGGTCCACCACGTACCGGGGCAGGGCCATGCCGGAAATCCGGCCCCGCAGCCGGTCCATGATGCGAAGCCCGCGGGAAAGGGGCACGGCGAAGTGCGCGGTCCCGGGCACCCGGTCCAGGTGGTGCAGGTAGTAGGGCTTGACCCGCAGCTCCAGGAGCCCCTGGAAAAGTTCGGCCAGGGTGCCGGTCCGGTCGTTCACCCCGGCCAGGAGCACGGTCTGGGAGCCCAGGGGGATGCCCGCGTCCGCCAGGGTTGCAAGGGCCTTGGTCGCCTGGGTGGTCAGCTCCGCGGGATGGTTGAACTGCACGTTTACGTACAGGGGGGAAAACGAGGCCAGCAACCGCGCGAGCTCCGGGGTTATGCGGAAAGGCCAGGCCCCGGGCGCGCGGGTGTGGACGCGCAGCACGCGCACGTGGGGGATCTCCCGCAGCCGGGCCAGAAGGTCCTCCAGCTTCTCGTCGGAAAGGGTCAGGGGATCGCCGCCGGACAAGATCACCTCCCGGACGGCCGCGTCCCGCCGTATGGCTTCCAGGGCCTGGTCCCCGGCCACGGCGGATTCCGGGGAAAGCCGCTTGCGCATGCAGTAGCGGCACCGCACGAAGCACGCGGAGGACGCCACCCAAAGCGCCCGGTCCGGGTAGCGCCGGATGAGCCCCGGCGCCGGGCACAGGCGTTCTTCGCAAAGGGGGTCCGGGTGGCCCGGGTCCAAGATCTCCGCGGGATGCGGGATCACCTGCCGTCCCAAGGGGTCGTCCGCGCGCCGGATCAGGGAGAGGAAATAAGGGTTCACCAGGGCGGGGTGGCTTTGGGCCGCGGCGGCCGCGCCGTCCGGGTCCGCGCCGAACCGCCGGGCCAGGGCGCGGGGGTCGGAAACGGATTCTGAAAGCGCAAGATAGGCTCCGTTCCGGGAAGGGGGTCGGCTTGGAGGGGAAAGGATCGCCACGGCCAGCCTTTTTGGGTTCAGAAGTTGAATCTGATTCTAGGCATTGAACCGGGTTCAATTTATTCTTGACCGGTTTTTGGGGAAATGATTTGATAAAAAACCGTTACGCGGCCGGAGAGCCGGCCCGCGCCGTTTTCCCCACGCCATGGCCTTAGCACAGGAAGACGTTCCCGTAAACGCGGGCCGTGGCGGCACGGAGCTTTTGGCGACCGGATAAAGAGAGGACGAGCGTATGATCGACCAGGACTTAAACAACGTCGAACCGCTGGTGTACGAGTCCAAGATCGGCGTACCGTATTACTGGTGGGCCGGGGACACGGCCACCCGGTTTCTGGAGGCCATCCGGGACAAGGGCGAGCTGTGGGGCACCAGGTGCCCGGAATGCGGCAAGGTGTTCGTTCCTCCCCGCAAGAGCTGCCCTAGGTGCTTCGGGCAACAGACCTCTTGGGAAAAGGTGGGTCCCGGCGGCACGGTGGTCACGTACACCGTGGCCCGCAAGAAGCG
Organism: Deltaproteobacteria bacterium; assembly: GCA_019308705.1. Lineage (GTDB taxonomy): Bacteria > Desulfobacterota > Desulfobacteria > Desulfobacterales > Desulfatibacillaceae > JAHJUF01. The sequence goes on along the minus strand of JAFDHW010000163.1, from coordinate 3,224 downwards.
GGAAGCCATCCCCGAGGACGTGCCCGTGGTGTTCGCCCTCATCCGGCTCGACGGCGCGGACACGGCCATGCTCCACAAGATCGGCGGCGTGGATCCGGACAAGGTTTCCACGGGCATGCGGGTCAAACCCCGGTTCGCCGAAGAACGAAAGGGCCACATCCGGGACATCGAGTGCTTCATCCCCGACTAGCCAAACCACCGGGACAACGAGCGGAGAACAAGATGGAAAAAGTCGCCATCGTCGGCGTCGGAATGACGAAGATCGAGGCCAACAAGGTGTCCGAGCGCTTCGAGGACATGGTGTTCGAGGCGACCCGAAAGGCCCTTGACGACTGTGGAATGGACATCAAGGACGTGGGCAACGTCATAACCGCGTCCAACGACTTTTGGGACGGCAGGACCATCTCCTGCATGGCCGTGGGCGACGCCCAGGGCGTGCGGGAGAAGAACGCCTCCTGCACCGAGGGCGACGGCACCTTCGGCGCGTTCTACGGCATGACCCGGATTTTGTCCGGGGCGTACCCGTCCACCCTGGTGACGGGCCACTCCAAGGGCTCGGAATCCGTCTCCTCGCTCATCACCAACGCGGTGTTCGACCCCATCTACGAGCGGAGCCTGGGCGTGGACATGGTAACCGGCTGCGCCATGCAGGCCCGGGCCTACATGGAGGCCACCGGCGCCACCGCCGAGGATTTCGCCCGGGTGAGCGTGAAGAACCACAAGAACGCCATGAACAACCCCCTGGCCCAGCTTCCCATGGATATTTCCGTCCAGGACGTCCTGGACTCGGAGATGATCGCGGACCCCCTGCACAAGCTGGACTGCTCGCCGGTTTCCGACGGGGCCTGCGCGCTCATCCTCGCGGACGAGGCCACGGCCAAAAAACTCGCCAAGAAGCCCGTCTGGTTGAAGGGCGTGTCCTTCTGCTCCGACGCGTATTTCCTGGGCGACCGCGACCTGGCGAAGTCCCCCTCTTTGGAAAAGGCCGCCCAAAAAGCCTACGCCATGGCGGGGATTTCCGACCCCGGAAAGGACATCGACGTGGCCCAGGTGTACGACGCGTTTTCCTACCAGGAGCTCATGTGGCTGGAGGGCCTGGGCCTGGCGGACTACGGCAAGGCCAAGGACCATTTGGCCGCGGGCGACTTCGACGTTTCCGGCGCTCTTCCGGTGAACACCGCGGGGGGCCTGCTTTCCGGGCACCCGGTCATCGCCGCGGGCCTGTACCTCATGGCCGAGGCGGTCCGCCAGCTGCGGGGCGAGGCGGACAACCAGGTGGAAGGCGCCAGGACGGCCGTGGTCCAGGGGGTGAACGGCGTGGCCGGGCAGTCCCATTGCGTGTGGGTGCTCTCCAGCGAATAACCCGGAAAGGGCCCGGACCCGAGAGGACCCGGCAAAGGGAGGAAGAATGGGAAACAAGCGGGTAGCCATCGTGGGCACGGGGCAGACCTTTCACAAGAGCCACCGTCCCGACGTCAACGGCCAGGAGCTCATCAACGAAGCCGTGGCGGCGGCGTTAAAAGACGCCGAGCTGACTATGGACGACATCGACGGCATCGTCATCGGCAACATGGACCACTTCGAGGGCATCAACTACGTGGACTGCTGGAGCGTGGACGGCTCGGGCGGGTTCATGCGGCCCATCATCAAGCTCACCACCGGCGGCACCACGGGCAGCACGCTGGCCATCGGCGGGTACCACATGGTGGCCTCGGGCATGTTCGAAAAGGTCTTGATCATCGGGTGGGAGAAAAACTCCGAGTCCGACACCACCGGCGCCATCACCACGGCCTTTGACCCCATCTGGGACCGGCTGGTGTTCGCCGGGGCCATCGCCGGGCTCGCCGCCGAGGGCCAGGCGTACATGCACAAGTACGGCATCACGGACAAGGACGCGGCCCGGGTCTCGGTGCGCGACCGCAGACACGCGGTGAACAACCCCCACGCCCAGTTGCGCAAGGAGATCACCGTGGAGGAGGTCCTGGCAAGCCCCATGCTGTCGGACCCCATCCACCTTCTGGACGTGTGCCCCAGAACCGACGGGGCCTGCGCGGTGATCATGGCCAGCGAGGACGTGGCCGAGAAGATCTGCCCGGTGCCGGACTGGATCATCGGCTGCGCCAACCGCCACACCTACAACTACGTGGGCGACTGCAACCTGGGCAACATCGACTCCATGCGCTGCGCCTCGGCCGAGCTGTGGGAAAAAACCGGCATCAAGGAGCCCAGGAAGGAGCTGGACGTCATCGAGCTGTACCAGCCCTACTCCTTTGCGGGCATCCTGTGGATCGAGGCCCTGGGCGTCGCCGAGCCGGGCAAGGGCTCCCGATACATCTGGGACGGCAACACCGACATGGGCGGCGAGTTGCCCATCAACCCGTCGGGCGGCGTCATCGCCTGCAACCCCATCGGCGCCACGGGGCTCATCCGCTGCGCCGAGGTGGCCCTGCAGATCCAGGGCAAGGCCGACGCCCGCCAGGTGCCGGACGTGAACCTGGGCCTTTCCACGGGATTCGGCGGCTGCTTCTGGACGGACCTCATCCTCCACAGCAAGCAGAAGCCCGAATAGGGAGAACCGCGGCCGGCGGCCGAGCAGATACGCACAAGCCCCCAAGGGAGGGATCATGGCGAGAGAAGACCACCTGGTAATATCCTCCGGCAAGGCGGTCCAGCCGTTTCACTACGCGGTGGGCCTCTACGGCAGCAAGTTCTTCCACGAACTCAAGGAACACCGCCGCATCGTGGGCGTCAAGTGCGGAAAGTGCGGCAAGGTCTACGTGCCGCCACGAAGGGTGTGCAACGCCTGCTTCGAGGAGAACAAGGAGTGGGTGGAGGTGGGTCCCCAAGGCGAGATCGGGTCCTTCACCATCGTGCGCTACGCGTTCATCGACCCGGAAACCGGCGTGCAGCGGCCCGTGCCCTACGGCTACGGGTTCATCCGCTTCGACGGCGCGGACACCCTGTTCCAGCACTTCGTGGAGCTCTCCGACGAGCGCCCCCTCAAGATCGGCGCCCGCGTGGAACCCGTGTTCGCCGACGAAATGAAAGCCACCATCCGGGATATCCGGTATTTCCGCATGCTGTAGGCTCAGGCCGGCCGCAAGGGCGAACCGCGGCGTTGCACTGTGGGCCCTCCGCCTTGCGCTTCATCGCTTTCGGCCGGCCTGAAACACGGATAACCCGGATTATTCATGAGCAATTTTGCCCGAGATCGAATTTTTCGT
>JAFDHW010000162.1 GCA_019308705.1 Deltaproteobacteria bacterium | reverse complement strand
CCGGCGAGCCCGATTCACGCGATAGCTGCGTCAGGAGGCGGTCGCGGTACAAAAGTACAGCTTCCCTCCTCCTTCCTTGCTCTCGCGCGAATCGAACTCGTGAATAATCCGGGTAAAAATTTCCTTCCGTTCTTTTCCGCCAAACTTCCCCGGCAGGCCGGGGCGTTTTTTTCGGCCCGCCGGGTTTGTGGATTTGACCAAATTCCTTGGCAGAGGAGGTGATGACTTGGGCAGCGTGATCAAGAAACGTCGCAAAAAGATGCGCAAGCACAAGCACCGCAAGTTGCTGGCCAGGACCCGCCACCAAAGGCGAAAAGGCTAACCAGGCTGTCCGTTGCGGGCACAAAAAAGCGCCGGCCCCTTTCGGGGCGGCGCTTTTTGTTGTCGGGGGTTTTCCCGGGGGGAGCTTACTTCGCCCGGCTTGAGTCCTTGAGGTAGCGCAAAAACTCGCTGTCCGTGGAGAGGATCACCTCGGAATCCTTGCCCATGCTCTCCTTGTACAGTTCCAGGGTGCGCACGAAGGAGTAGAACTCCGGGTCCGAGGAGAACGCCTGGGCGTAGATCTTCACCGCCTCGGCGTCGGCCTTGCCCATGATCTCCTGGGCGGTCCTGTAGGCCTCGGACTGGATTCTTTTGAGTTCCTTTTCCTTCTCGCCGCGGATGCTGCGGGCCTCGCCCTGGCCCTCGGAGCGGAACTTCTCCGCGATCTGTTTTCTTTCGGCGATCATGCGGTCGTAGACCGACCGGCGTACCGTGTCGATGTAGTTTACGCGCTTGATCTTCACGTCCACCAGTTCGATGCCGAAGTCCTTGAGCTTTTCGGCGGCCGCCTTGCGGATCTTTTCCGTGATCTGCCTGCGGCCCACCTTCACTTCGCCCAGGGGGGTCTGGTCGGGGACGTCGGCCCCGCTGATCTCGTAGGTGTCCAGCTGGCGGTTGGACTTTCTCACCGTCTCGATCAGGGGATGGGCGGTGATGGCGTCGCGCACCGCCGGGTCGATGATCTCGTCCAGCCGCTTCTTGCCCGTTTCCACACGGCCCGCGGTCTGCAAAAAGGCCTTGGGGTCCACGATGCGCCACCGGGCAAAGGTGTCCACCCACAGGTAGGTCTTGTCCAGCGTGGGGATCTGGCCTCGTTCGCCGTCCCATTCCTGCAGGTTCTTGGGGAACTTGTTGGCCTTCTCGAAAATCGAGAGCTTAAAGCCCAGCCCCGGTTCGGTGATGGGTTCGCGCACCACCTGGCCGAACCGGGTGATGACCACCTGCTCGGTCTCATCCACCACGAACAAGCTGGTCACCGCCACGAAGAGCAAAACCGCGATGAGGACGAGGGGAATCCATGCCTTGGAACTCATTTGGCGGCTCCTTTCCCCGCCTCGCCCAGGTTCAGCAGGGGCAGCAGGTTCTTCTGCGTTTCATCCACGAAATACTTCTTGCCCAGCTTGGGCAGGACGTCCCGCATGGTTTCCAGATACAGCCGCCGGCGGGTCACGTCCGGGGCCTTCTTGTATTCCTCGTACACGGCCAGAAAACGGTTGGCGTCGCCCCGGGCTTTGTTCACCCTTTCGGTGGCGTAGCCCTCGGCCTGCTTGATGGTGCGCTCGGCCTCGCCCCGGGCCGCGGGCACGGCCTTGTTGTACTCCTCCCTGGCCTGGTAGATCATACGCTCCTTTTCCTGGACCGCCTGGTTCACCTCGTTGAAGGAGGGCTGCACGGGCGGGGGCACGTTGGTGGTCTTCATCTCGATGGTGCGGACCACCAGCCCGGTTTCCGCCTGGTCCAGCTCCTGTTGCAGGAGCTCGCGCGCCTCGATGGCGATCTCCTGGCGCTTGGAGATGACCTCGTTGATGCTCCGGTCCCCCACCACCAGGCGCATGGTGGACTCGGAAAGGTCCTGGAGGGTGCTGCGTACGTTTTCCACCTTGAACAGGTACTTATACGGGTCCTGCACGCGGTACTGGACGATCCACGGCACCACGGCCACGTTCAGGTCGCCGGTGAGCATGAGGGTGGGGTCCTCGGCCCCGGAGTCGCCGGAATAGCTCCGGCTTCCCCTGACGCCCTCGGTGAACTCCTCGTTGCGCACGGTGAGCACGTCCACCTTGGTGACCTTTTCCACCCCAAAGGGAGCTTTCACGTGCAAGCCCGGGCCGGTGGTGCGCACATACCTGCCGAAACGCTGAACCACGCCCTGCTCGGAGGTGTTCACCCGGTAAAACGAGGTGAACAGCACCAGGGCGGCCAGGACCACGAGCACCAAAAACACGAGGTGGCGCGGCCTGTATTCCTTGAACCGGGAGAGGAACTCCTCCATCTGGGGGGGCACTCCTCCTCCGCCCGGGCCGCCTCCCCCGCGGCTTTTCTGCTGCTCCTTCAGCTTGTCCCAATCCCAGGACATGATGTTTCTCCTTCCCGAATCCGCAAAAGAGGGATCCCCTGACTGCCATTTCCCACAGGCACAATTGATTGAAGGTAAGGGAAAACATCCTGGCGCGTCAAGGCGTCGCGCAGGGGTTTTCTTGACACACCCCGGCCGGGGCCGGATAATCCCCCCATGGCAGGCTTTTCCAAACACCGCGAACCCACCCCCCTGGCCGATATCCTGGACCGGGTGTTGAAGAAAAACCTGGCCCCGGACGAGCGCCTCTCTCGTGTCCGCGAGGCTTGGCGAGCCGCCGCCGGCCCCTTTGCGGAGCATTCCGCCCCCACGGCCATCAAGGACTGCGTCTTGTTCGTCACCGTTTCCTCCGCCTCCCTGGTCCAGGAGCTCTCCTTCCAGAAGGAGGAGCTGATAGAGGAGCTCAACCAAGCCCTGGGTGCGCGGCTGGTTTACGGCATCCGCTTCAAGACCGGGCTCTTGCCCGCGGGCAAGTAACCATGCCCCCCCTACCCCCGGACCTCACCGAAGACGCCATGCTGGGCGGCCGGATCAAGGTGCTCCAGCCCCGCAGAGGATACCGCTTTTCCATCGACGCCGTGGCCTTGGCCCGCTTCATCCCGGCAAGGGAGGGCCAGGTGCTGGTGGACCTGGGTACCGGCTGCGGCGTCATCCCCCTGGCGGTGGCCGCCCTGGTTCCGGGGCTTTCGGCGGTGGGCGTGGAAATCCAGGAGGAACTGGCCGCCGTGGCCGCCGAAAACGTGCGGCTAAACGCCATGGAGGACCGGGTGTCCATCGTTCACGGCGACTTTTCCGCCCTGCCCCTTCCCGGCGTGCCCGCCCGCGCGGACCTGGTGTGCGCCAACCCGCCCTACCTGCCCCCGGGCACCGGCCGGGTGAACCCGGACAAAAGCCGGGCCCTGGCCCGCCACGAAATCGCCGGCTGCCTGGCGGACGCGGCCGCCGCGGCCAAGAAGCTCCTTTCGCCGGGCGGCTCCTTCTTTGCGGTCTACCCTTCCGAGAGGCTGGCCCACCTGCTCTCCACGGTTTCCGCCCACTCCCTGGAGCCCAAGCGCCTGCGCACCATCCACACCAGGGCCGCGGACCCCGCCTCCCTGGTGCTGTTGCAGGCGGACAGGAACGCCCATCCGGGCCTTGTGGTGGACCCGCCCCTGGTCCTTTACCAGGACTCCGGCGAATACACCCCGGAAACCCGCGCCATGCTGTATCCCGAATAGCCCTCCTTCGCCGGAAATCTCCGGGCCGCCCGCGCCATTATAGGGGGTTCACCCCATTTAGGACTTTTTCCCGCCCGGATAGGATGAAAAACACCCGGCACAGGCCCGGCGAACCCTTTCGGGAAAGGAGCGCTTCGGTGAACATCCCCCTGGAGATAACCTTTCGGAACGTGGAGAAAACCGAATACCTGGAAAACCTCATCCGCGAGAAGGCGGACAAGCTGGACCAGCGGGCGGAGAAGCTCTCCCGCGTCCGCGTGAAAGTGGAAAAGCCCAACGAGTTCCTGGAAAGCGGAAACCCCTACCGGGTGGTCATCGAGATGCGCATGCCGCCGGAAAGAGACATGATCGTCCGCCGGGAGGTGGGTGAAGGCGACATGCACGATGCCGTGGACGTGGTGATCCGCGACGCCTTCGAAGCCGCCCTGCGCCGCCTCGAAAAGGCCGCCAGAAAGGTGCGCGGCGACGTGAAGACCCACCCGGAACAGCAGACCACCGCCGTGGTGATGCGGGTGTTCAAGGACCAGGGCTACGGGTTTTTGCGCACCGTGGACAACCGGGAAATCTTCTTCCACGAAAACGCGGTGCTAAACGGCGATTTCGACCGGCTGGAGGCGGGCACCGGCGTGCACTTCGCCGAGGAGATGGGGGAAAACGGCCCCCAGGCCACCTCCGTGCGCATAACGGGCAAGTCCGGCGCCGGGTCCCTCAGGGCCGGCCCTTGGGGCGTGGAGATACATCCCGGCTATGAAGAATGATTATCATTTATATTTATCGCAAAAACCGCTGTCATCGCGGTGGCAATGCGAAGGAAGGAGGCGCCATGCCCCAGGAGATGAAACCGGGATGCGCCCGGCCCACGGGCGGTCCCCGGAAACCGGAAGCCTCCGGGGAACCCACCCCGGGAAAGGAAGAGAATACGCCAAAGGAGGAACGCATGATCAAAGTGGGCCGGAAGGCCCTTTTTTTGCGCAAACCCTCCCCCGGGGTGCGGCCGCGTGCCGGGAAACGCCGGGGAAACCCGCTTTTCCGGTCGCGCACCGCGCGGTTTCTGTGCTATGAAAAGGTAACATCCCGAACAATGAAACGCTCCATTTGCGCCAGGCTCCTTCTCCCGGGCAAAAGGCCTGGCTGCGAGGTTGCGCGCCATGGTTTTTTCTACGCAAATCGTCGCAGTCCGTTTCCAGAGACACCCCGTCCTCGGCCGAAAGCCTCCAGGGCCTCACGGGGGTCAAAAAGGTGAACCGCTACGAGATCGTCCGGGAGCTGGACCGGGGCGGCATGGCGGTGGTGTACCTGGGCACGGACCCGTACATCAAGCGCAAGGTGGCCATCAAGATCAGCCAGCCGGGGTCCCAGGAGGCCCGGGAGCGGTTTTTCGTGGAGGCTCAGGCCGCGGGCAGGTTGCGGCACGCCAACGTGGTGGCCCTCTACGACGCCGGCATGTACGGCGATTTCTGCTACATGGCCATGGAATATATGGAAGGGGGCTCCCTGGAGGGGCACTGCCGGCCCGGCAACCTGCTGCCCGTGCCCAGGGCGCTGGAAATCATCATCACGATAGCCAACGCCTTGGATTACATCCACAAGCGGGGCCTGCTGCACCGGGACGTGAAACCCTCCAACATCCTGCTGGACGGCGACGGCCAGCCCAAGCTCACGGATTTCGGCATCTCCCTGGACCTGAACAGCAACGAGGGCCTTTCCATTTCGGGAACCCTGCCCTACATGAGCCCCGAAAGGCTGCGGGAGGAGGCCATCCGCCCCAACGCGGACATTTTTTCCCTGGGCTGCGTGCTCTATGAGCTTTTGGCCGGCAAGAAGGCCTTTTACGGAAAAAACCACGCCGAGGTGATCCGGCAACTGACCAAGACCGGGCCCGAGCCCCTGGAAAACGTCGTGCCGGATCTTCCCCCCTCCCTGGTGCAGGTGGTGGCCCGGGCCCTGGAAAAGGACCCGAAGAAACGCTACCAGAACTGCATGGAGATGGCTTACCAGCTCACCGCGGCCCTGCGGGCCCTCAAAAACCCCATGGCCGCGGAGCCGGACAAGGCCAAGGACGTGATCCAATACGTGCAAAGCGTGCCGTTTTTCCAATGCTTCACCCGGCAGCAGACCGAAAAGCTGTTGGCCGCCAGCCAATTGGAAAAGGTATCCGCCGGGCAAACCGTGGTCACCGAGGGCGAGGTGGACGACACCTTCTACGTGGTGCTCTCAGGCCGGCTTTCCATCGTCCGCAAGGGCAGGGAAATGGCCAACGTCACCACGGGCGAGTGTTTCGGCGAGATGGCCTACATCGGCCACCAGCCGCGCATCGCCAGCGTGGTGGCGGATACCGACTGCATCCTCATGAAGATCTCCGCCGCCCTGCTGGAAAAGGCCCCCAAGGCCATCCAGCTTTCCTTTTAC
>JAFDHW010000161.1 GCA_019308705.1 Deltaproteobacteria bacterium | reverse complement strand
GCGGAAATCGGGCGAGCCCGAAGGGTGAGGAATTTTGCCCGAATGGCAGCATTCCTCCAATAATCAGACCGTCTTTGGCGCAAGACCCGAAAAACAGCTCCAACGGATCGAAACGAACGAAAAATTCGATCTCGGGCAAAATTGCTCATGAATAATCCGGGCTAGAAACGCTTTTCCTTGATCCGGGCGGCTTTGCCCCGAAGATTGCGCAGGTAGTAGAGCTTGGAGCGACGCACGCGGCCCTTGGCGTTCACCTCGATCTTGTCGATGGATGGGCTGTGGGTGTGGAACACACGCTCCACGCCCACGCCGTAGGACACCTTGCGCACGGTGAAGGTGGCGGTGGCGCCGCCTTTCTTCCGGGAGATGACCACGCCCTTGAAGGCCTGGATGCGTTCCTTCTCCCCCTCCTTGATCTTCACGTGAACCGTGACCGTGTCGCCTACGTCGAACGGGGGAAGGTCCACCCGCATCTGTTCCTGTTCCAGCGCCCTGATGGTTTCCATGGCTCTCTCCGAAAAGATTGGTTTTGGCCGGTTCCCCGGCCGGATCAACTTTATGTCTGCGTTTTCAGCCGCCTAGGAGCCGGTCCAGCATGATGGCCGCCGCGCTCCGGACGGAAAGATGATTGTACCCCGTAGGGCCGGTCAAAGGCGCAAGCACGCAGTCCGCGCGGGCCATGGCCTGGCGCGTAAGCCCCCAGGCCGTGCCCAGGATGAGCACCCAGGGCCGGCCTGCGGCAAGCTCCTGCCGAAACTCGCCAAAGGTGACGGCCCCCGGGGAGGGCCTGGCGTCCGTGGCCGCGGTTCGGGGCCGGACGCCTTCGCGCTTTTGGACCTCGGCCAGCACCTGGTCCAGGCTCTCCCTCACCCGCAACAGGGAAAAGGCCCGCCGTCTGTCCGGATTGTAGGACCCTCCGGGGCCTTCCGTCCAGTGGGCGGCCACCTTTTTGGCCAGCTCGCGCTGGTCGGCGAGGGGTGTCACCACGTAGAACCGCTTCACCCCGTAGGTGCAGGCTGCCCGGGAGATGTCGTGCAGGTCCAGGTTCGTGACCGCGGAGGCGATCTCATCCCCGTTGCGGTTCGTCACCGGGTGGTGCACAAGCGCCAGGTACAGGCTGGGCCGAGAGGATGCGGTCAATCTCCTTTTTCCACCGGCCAAGGAGTTTTCGTTCCTCCCGGCCCAAGTTCCGGCCCTCGAGAAGGTCCGGCCGGTTGGCCAGGGTCCTTAAAAGGGCCGCTTTGGTTCTCCAGGCGGCCACGGCCTGGTGGTTGCCGGAAAGGAGCACCTCCGGCACCGTGTCGCCCTTATACTCCCGCGGGCGGGTGTAGTGGGGGTACTCCAGGATGCCGTTTTCAAACGACTCCTCGCCCGTGCTCTCCGTGTTGCCCAGCACTCCGGGAACCAGCCGGGCCACCGCGTCCACCACCACCATGGCCGCGGGCTCGCCGCCGGAAAGCACGAAATCGCCCAGGGAAAGCTCTTCGTCCACCAGGGAGAGGACGCGCTCGTCCACCCCCTCGTACCGGCCGCAGACCAGGGCCAGCGAACCCAGGCCCGCGTATTCCCGGGCCACCTCCTGGGTGAAGGGGCGGCCCGTGGGCGAAAGGAGCGCCACCCGGCAGCCGGGGTGCGCCTGCCTGGCGGCGGCGATGGCCCCGGCCAGGGGCTCGGGCTTCATGACCATGCCCGACCCGCCGCCAAAGGGCCGGTCGTCGGTGACCTTGTGCCTGCCCTCGGCAAAGTCGCGTATGTTGACGGCCGAAAGGGCGATGAGCCCGTTTTCCGCCGCCCTGCCCACCACGCCGGCGGAAAAAAATCCCGAGAACATCTCGGGAAACAGGGTCAACACGCAAAAATCCACGTCACAGGCCCTCGGGCAGGTCCACCACCATTTTCCCGGCGGAAAGGTCCACGTTTACGATCACCCATTCCAGGGCGGGGACCAGGGTCTCGGCCCCCTCCTCGTCCACCACCTCGTACACGTCGTTGGCTCCGGTGGGGATGATGTTTCTCACCGTTCCCAGGCGGCGGCCGCCGGAGGTGAACACGGACAGGCCGAGAATGTCAAACCAATAATACTCCCCGTCTTCAAGCGGGGGAAAACACGTCCTGTCCAGCCTGGCGGTGAGCCCGGAGAGCTTTTTGGCCTCCTCGGGGGTGTCCACGCCCTCCACGCGGACCAGCCAGCCTTTCTTGCGGGGCTCGGCCGCAAGAACCTTGAAGCTTTGCGTGCCGGACTTTCCTTCAAGCAGAAGTTCAACCCCCGGAACCAGGATGCCCGGATCCAGGTCCGCGGCCAGGCGGAAGGCTCCCCGCACGCCATGGGGCGCGCCCACCCTGCCCACGGCCACGGTGCGTCCTGGTTCCATGGCCTATTCGATGATCTCCAAAACCGCGCGCTTATCGAGTTTGGCCGAGGCCGCGGAAAGCAGCGTGCGCATGGCGCGGGCCGTGCGGCCCTGCTTGCCGATGACCTTTCCCAGGTCCTCCTTGGCCACCTTAAGCTCGATGACCGAAGTCTGTTCCCCCTCCACCTCGGTGACCTCCACCTGCTCGGGGTGGTCCACCAGGGCGCAAGCCAAGTACTTGATCAGGTCTTTCATGGTGCCTCCTTGATCGGCGGCCATGCGCCCTGCAAAAACGCCGGCCGCTACGCGGTCTGGGCGGAGGACTCGGCGGCCTTCCTCAGAATGCTCTGGACCGTGTGGGTGGGGATCGCTCCTTTCTCGATCCAGTGCTTGATGCGGTCCTCCTTCAAGGTGATGGTGGCCGGCTCGGTGAGGGGGTTGTAGGTGCCCACCGTCTCGATGAACTTTCCGTCCCGGGGATAGGTGTTTTCCGACACCACGATGCGGTAGTAGGGACGTTTCTTGGCCCCGTGCCTGGCCAGCCGGATTCTGGTCGCCATGGATGCTGCTCCTTGTCTTTCCTTGGGTTGGTTTGTAGCGCCGTTTTCCTGAAAAACGAATTTCCTTACATTCCCAGCATGCGGCCCAGGCCCTTCATGCCGCCCTTGGAAAACTGCTTCATGAGCTTCATGGCCTGGGCGTAGTCCTTCAACAGGCGGTTGACCTCCTGGACGCTGGTGCCGGAGCCGGCGGCGATGCGCTTTCTGCGGCTGCCGTTGATCATCCCGGGCTGGCGGCGTTCCTGGGGGGTCATGGAATTGATGATGGCCTCGATGCGCACGAAGTCCTTGTCCGAAACCTTCACGTGCTTCATCTTGGACTTCATACCCGGGATCATGCCCAGAAGGTCCTCGATGGAGCCCATCTTGCGCACCTGGGCCATCTGGTCCTTGAAGTCCTCCAGGGTGAACTCGCTCTTTTTGAGCTTCTTCTGGAGTTCCTCGGCCTTTTTCTGGTCCACCGCGGCCCGGGCCTTTTCGATGAGGGTCAAGACGTCCCCCATGCCCAGGATGCGGCTTGCCATGCGGTCCGGATGGAAGGGCTCCAGGGCGTTGGGCTTTTCCCCGGTGCCCACGAACTTCACGGGCTTTTCGGTGATGTAACGGATGGAAAGCGCCGCCCCGCCCCGGGCGTCGCCGTCCATCTTGGTGAGCACCACGCCGCCGATGTCCAGCGCTTCGTCAAAGGCCTTGGCCATGTTCACGGCGTCCTGGCCGGTCATGGCGTCCGCCACCAGAAGGATGTCCGCGGGTTTGAGCTCCTTCTTGATGCGGGAAAGCTCGGCCATGAGCTCTTCGTCCACGTGGAGCCGGCCCGCGGTGTCCAGGATCACGACCTCGGCGTGGTCGCGCACCGCTTCCTTGTAGGCGTCCCTGCACACGGCCACCGGGTCCCCGGACTCCGGCGGCGTGGCGTACACGGGCACGGAAAGCTCCCTGGCCACCTTGGTGAGCTGGGCCACGGCCGCGGGCCGCTGCACGTCCGCGGGCACCAGGAAGGGCCTCTTTCCCTGGCCGCGGAGATACACGGCCAGCTTGCCCGCGGTGGTGGTCTTGCCCGAGCCCTGCAGGCCCACCAGCATGACCACGGCCGGGAGCGAAGACCCCAGGCGCAGACCCTCGTGGCGTTGGCCCATGAGGCGGGTGAGCTCCTCGTTGACGATCTTGACGACCTGCTGACCCGGGGTCAGGCTTTCAAGCACGTCGGCGCCCAGGGCGCGCTCCCGCACCGAGGCGAGGAATGCCTTGACCACCTTGTAGTGGACGTCGGCCTCCAGGAGGGCCATGCGCACCTCGCGCAAGCCGTCCTCGATGTTTTTCTCGGTGAGTTTCCCCTGGCCTTTGAGATTCTTGAAGACCTGGGCAAACCTGTCGGAAAGCGCTTCAAACATGTTGCAAAACGTCCTGTCCTGATTATCCTAAAAAACCCCCCGCACCCAGGGCCGCCGGTTGCGGAGCGCCCCGCCCGGGCGGAATTTTTGTCAAATAGCAATGAAACTATTTAGAATAGATTGAACTGGCTGATATGTCAAGGCAAAAACAAGGAGGCAAACCCGCGGAAACCAAGGACGGCGGGACGCTGGCAGCCGCACATACCACCGCTTCCGGCCAAAGGCAAACCGATATCCTTTCCGCCGGGTCCCCGGGGTTGTCCGCCTGGCTGAAAGAGCATGGAGAAGAACCGTTCCGGGCCGGCCAGATTCTCCGGTGGGTCTGCCAGCGGCAGGCGGATTCCTTTGAGGAAATGACAGACATCAAGAAGGACCTGAGGGAGCGCCTGGCCAGGGACTTTGTCGTTCCCCGGCTCGCGCTCCTTGACCAGGCCGAATCCGGGGACGGCTCCGTGAAATACCTGTTCGGGCTTTCCGACGGCCAGGCCGTGGAAGCCGTGCTCATGGCCGAGCGCGACCACTACACCCTGTGCGTGTCCTCCCAGGTGGGCTGCGCCATGGGTTGCGCCTTCTGCCGCACCGGCGCCATGGGGCTTTCAAGAAACCTCACCGCCGGCGAGATCGTGGCCCAGGTGCGCGACGCGCTCACCCTGGCGCCGGGCAAGATGCGCCTCACCAACCTGGTGTTCATGGGCATGGGCGAGCCGCTGGCCAACTACGACAACTTGGTGGCCGCCATAACCCTGCTCATGGACGCGGACCGGGGTTTTGCCTTTGCCGGCAGAAAGGTCACCGTGTCCACCGCGGGCATCGCCCCCAACATTCCCCGCCTGGGCCGGGACACCCGGGCGTCGTTGGCCGTTTCCTTAAACGCCGTGGACGACGCGTTGCGCACCAGGCTCATGCCCATAAACGCCACCTACCCCATAGAGGATCTCCTGGCCGCCTGCAACCGGTTCCCCCTGCAGAAAGGCCGCCGCATCACTTTCGAGTACGTGCTGTTGGCCGGGGTGAACGACTCCGTGACCGAGGCGAAAAAGCTCGCCTCCCTGCTCCATCCCAAGCGCGCCAAGGTAAACCTCATCCCCTACAACCCCCACGACGCTTCGCCTTTTTCGCGCCCCTCCGAACGAGCCGTACGGGACTTTCAGCAGGTGCTCCTGGACCGCCACTACACCACCGTGATCCGCAAGAGCCGCGGCGCGGACATCCATGCCGCCTGCGGCCAGTTGAGGGCGAAGGCGCTGGGGGAATAGCGGCAGGAATCCAGGGGGAACGCAGAGCGCCCGGCCCGGCGCCCGGCACGTGGTTTGTCGCCCGCCGGCCTGCTCACTTCCTGCCGTAGGTGGCGGTCATGGCCTCCAGCTTGCGCCTAGCATAGTTCGGGATGCCGTCCGGCGCGAGCCGCCAGCGCCAGTTCCCGCCGCCGCCCGCGGGGTTGTTCATGCGGGCCTGTTCGCCCAGGCCCAGGATGTCCTGGAGGGGGATGACGGCCGTGTTGGCCGGGGACATCATGGCCAAGCGGATGAAGTCCCAGTGCAGGTCCCGGGAGCGGACCCGCTTGCCCAGGTACGCGGAAAGCCGGGCCTTTTCCTTTCTCCCCGCCTCCCGGCGAAACCAGCCGATGACCGTGTTGTTGTCATGGGTGCCCGTGTAGACCACGGCGTTTGTCCCCATGTTGTGGGGCAGGTACGCGCCGTGGGGAAAATCGTCCCCAAAAGCG
>JAFDHW010000160.1 GCA_019308705.1 Deltaproteobacteria bacterium | reverse complement strand
GCAGCTATCGCGTGAATCGGGCTCGCCGGAAGGGTGAACAATTTTGCCCGAATGGCAGCATTCCTCCAATAAGCAGACCGTCTTTGGCGCAAGACCCGAAAAACAGCTCCAACGAATTGAAAATAAAGAAAAATTCGATCTCGGGCAAAATTGCTCATGAATAATCCGGGCTAAAGACTTTTTCAGGGGCGGCTACAAAAGCGTCCAGGCTGTTCAGGGGCGCGAAGGCGCAATGACCGCCGGCGTACTGCAAGTACGCCAAGGTCATTCCAACGCGGGTATTCGCGTCCCTGGACAGCCTGGACTTTGACGCGGGCACGTTTTTTCTATAAATAAGGGCCGGGTGCTTTTTGCCCACACAACCATGCAAAGGAAAAAAACATGGCCCGGCCCTTTTATATCACCACCCCCATCTACTACGTGAACGCCCGCCCGCATCTGGGCCACGCCTACACCACCATCCTGTGCGACGTGCTCAACCGGTTCCACAAGAGCCGCGGCGAGGAAACCTTCTTTCTCACCGGCACCGACGAGCACGGCGACAAGATCATGGCCGCCGCCAAAAAGGAGGGGCTGACCCCGGAGCAATACACGGACAAGATCTCCGGCCTGTTTCGGGACCTGTGGCCCAGGCTTTCCGTGGCTCCGGACCGGTTCATCCGCACCACGGAGAAGCACCACATCCAGACCGTGCAGAAGGTGCTGGCCGCCCTGTACGAGGCCGGAGACATCTACCACTCCTCCTACACAGGCATGTACTGCTACGGGTGCGAGCGGTTCGTGCTGGAGCGGGAACTTGTGGACGGCAGGTGCCCGGACCACGGCACCGAGCCCGAACAGATCGCCGAGTCCAACTACTTCTTCCGCATGGGCAAGTACCAGGAGTGGCTGATCGGCCACATCAAGGACCACCCGGACTTCATCCGGCCCGAGCGGTACAAAAACGAGGTGCTGTCCTTTTTGTCCGAGCCCCTGGAGGATTTGTGCATCTCCCGGCCCAGGTCCCGGCTCGCCTGGGGCATTCCCCTTCCGTTTGACGAGGACTACGTCACCTACGTGTGGTTCGACGCGCTCCTGAACTACGTGAGCGCGCTCGACTGGCCGGACGGGGAAGCGTTCGCCAGGTTCTGGCCCGAGGCGCGCCACGTGGTGGCCAAGGACATCCTGAAACCCCACGCCATCTACTGGCCCATCATGCTGAAGGCCGCGGGCATCGCGCCGTACAAGCACTTGTACGTCCACGGGTACTGGAACCTGGATTCCGCCAAGATGTCCAAGAGCCTGGGCAACGTGGTGGAGCCGTTGGACATGGTTCAAAAGTACGGGGTGGACGCCTTCCGGTATTTTCTTTTGCGGGAGATGGCCTTTGGCCTGGATGCCTCCTTTTCCGAGGAGGCGTTGGTGGGCCGCATCAACGCGGACCTTGCCAACGACCTGGGCAACTTGTTCTCCCGGGTGCTCACCATGGTGAAGAAGTACACGGAAGGAAAAGTGCCCGACAAGACGGCGGCTTTGCCGGAGGAGCCCGAATGGTCTTTACGTCTTCAAGCCCAGGAAGCACAACAAGGCTGGGAATATGGCATGAAAACCCTTGCCTTTCACAAGGCGCTCATGGCAGTATGGACATTCATCGGGCAGATGAACAAGTACATAGACGACGCCGCGCCTTGGGAATTGGCCAAAAAAGAAAAAGAGGATAAAGAACAATCACCGAAATTACGGCTCGTCTTGTATGAATTGCTGGAAGGGCTGCGTCATGTGGCCGCCTGGATATGGCCCGTGATGCCGGATACCGCGGAAGCCATGTATGGCTACCTGGGCCTGGACCCGGCGGACGCCCGCAGGGACCCCGGCCCCTGGGACGGCCTGGCCGCGGGAACCCGGGTGAAGAAGCCCAAGGCCCTGTTCCCGCGGGTGGAGTACGCTCCGGCCGAGCGGAAGCCCGAGGGCCCGGAGCCGCCCGTGAAGGAACAGATCGAAATCGACGATTTCGCCAGGGTGGACCTGCGCGTGGCCACCATCGTGGCCGCGGAAAAGGTGAAGAAGGCGGACAAGCTGTTGAAGCTCACCGTGGACCTGGGGGAGGAGCGGACCGTGGTGGCGGGCATCGCCAAGTCCTACGACCCCGCGGACCTGGTGGGCAAACAGGTCATCGTGGTGGCCAACTTAAAGCCCGCGAAGCTCATGGGCGTGGAAAGCCGGGGCATGGTCCTGGCCGCGGTCTCGGGCGAAAGCCTGGTTTTGGCCTCCCCCGAGGCCCCCGTGCCGCCGGGGACCCCGTTGAAGTAAAACCGGCCGCCGTTCGGCAGAAGCGACATGCTAAGGCGCAAAACCCGCGACTACTACCTGCCCCCCCGCAGGGCCAACTACCAGGGCCCCCGGCCGGGCTGGCGCGAGTACCAGATCCGCCTGAAGCGGACCACCCGGCGCAGGAAGAGGCCCCCTTTCCTGGCCCTGTTCCTGTGCATGGCCGTCGTGGTGCTGGCCATGTTCATCCAGGAAATCCTTGCCCAGGGCCCGCGGCCGCCCCTGGACGACGGGGTCCTGCACATCCCGTTCAAGGTGCCCGTGCCCGTGCCTCCCCCGGACCAGTGGCCGGACGACGGCGCTCCGCTTGCCGTGAACGCCGGAGGGGGCGTCCACAAGGTGTTTCTGACCCTGGACCCGGGCATCAACCGCAGGATGGCCGACGCCCTGGACAAACGGTATTCCGAACAGATCGCCGTGGCCGCCTTGGAGCCCCGTACCGGCAGGGTGGTGGTGCTCACCGGATGGACGGGCGAGAAAAAGTCGCCCGTGCCCGCGGTTTCCGGCCTGTACCCGGCGGCCAGCATCTTCAAGATCGTCACCGCCGCCGCGGCCATGGAGGAATGCGGGATGTCGCCGGACTCCCGGGTCAAGTACAACGGCATGAGCCACACCCTGTACAAGACCCAGCTCAAAGACCGGGACAACCGCTATACCAACCGCACCACCCTGTGCCGTTCCTTTGCCAGATCCGTGAACCCGGTGTTCGGCAAGCTGGGGGGCGAGGTGGGCGCGGACAGGCTGGTCCGATGGGCCACGCACTTCGGGTTCAACCGCAAGCTTTTGTGCACCATCGACATCGCCCCGTCCGTGTTCGAGGAACCGGACACCCCCTACGCCCTGGCCGAGGTGGCCTGCGGGTTCAACCGCCGCACCCGCATGACCGCCTTGCACGCCGCCCTGGTGGCGGCCGCCGTGGCCAACAACGGCGTCATGCCCAGGCCCGTGGTGGTGGAGCGGGTGGAAGACCCCACCGGCCGGGTGATCCACCGGGCGCGCATCACGCGGGGGTTTGCCGTGTGCCGGCCGGAAACCGCGGAAAAGCTCAGGGAGCTCATGGCCGCCACCGTGAAATACGGCACCGCCAGCAAGGCATTTTACCGGGCCCGGTACGACGAGGTGTTGAGGAACCTTGAAATCGGCGGCAAGACCGGGTCCATCAACAACGCGGACAACCGCATGCGGTTCGATTGGTTCGTGGGGTACGCTTCCGCGCCCGACGGCCGGAAGCTGGCCCTGGCGGTGATCGTGGCCCATGGCGAGTACCTGGGCCCCCGGGCCGCCACTTACGCCCGCATGCTCATCCGCGACTACTTTGGCGAGGACCCGGGCCGGAAAGCCTGAAAAGCCGGGATGCGGCCGCATCCAACCCTTGCCTTCGGAGAAGCCACCCCATGCCCCGCACGATACGTGGACTCGCGGCTCTGTCCGCGCTGGTCGCCCTTTTTTCCGCCCTTTCCGCCGCCGCCCAGCCCCTGAAGGTGGCCATCCTCCCCTTTGACGTGAACGCCCAACAGGACATGGACTTTCTGGCCAAGGGCGTTATGGACATGCTGTCCTCCCGCCTGGGGGCCTCGGGAGAGGCCCGGGTGGCGGACCGGTCCCGGGTGCTTTCCCTGATGAAGGACGAGCCCGGACCCATCACCCCGGAGCGCGCCGCGGACCTGGCACGGCGGCTGGACGCGGACCGGGTGGTATGGGGCAGCATCACCGTGTTCGGCGGCCAGGTGAGCATCGACGCCCTGGTGGCCCGTGCCGACGGCGGCGACCCCGTGCCCGTGTACGTCCAGGCCCAGGACATGGACCGGGTCATCCTGGGGGTAGACGAACTGGCGGCGAAGATCCGGGAAAAGATCCTGGCCGCTTCCGCAGCGCCCCCGGAAGCCCCGGCGGCCTCCGCACCGGGCGGAGCAGGGGAAACCCCCGTGGATCCGGGGGACACGGCCTCCCCCGGCGCGGGCATTTCCGGCGCGCCCCAAGAGGATTTCTGGCGCAGCCCGCCCATGAACCTGGAGCTTGTGGGCGTGGCCGTGGCGGACTTTGATGGAGACGGGCAAAACGAGGTGGCGGCCGCGGACGCCCACAGCGTGTGGGTGAAGCGCTTCACCCGGGGCCGGCTGGTGAACCTGGCCAAGGTGCCCGGCCCGGCCTGGAGAACCATCGTGTGGGTGGACGCCGCGGACGTAAACGGCGACGGCAGGGCGGAGATCCTGGTTTCCGCCGTGGGCCGCGACCGCCGGCCGGACTCCTTTGTCCTGGAGTTTGACGGCAAAAGCTGGGTTCCGGTGGTGGAGGATTCCCCCTGGCACATCCAGGCCCTGGAGGACGACGAGGGCAACGCGCGGCTGGTGGGCCGCCGCGGCGGGGTGACGGACATCTTCACCGGCGGCCTGTACCGGCTTTCCGTGGAAGGCGCCCGGCTCAAAAAGCAAAAGGAATTGCCCCTGCCCGCGGACGCCATGGTGTACGGCCTGGCCAGGGCGGAGTTGGAAGGCCAAATCATGTTTTTGTCCATGGACGAACATGACTACCTGCGGGTGTATTCGTCTTCCGGCGAAGAGGTGTGGAAGAGCGACAAGCCCTGGGGAGGCACGGAGAAGCGCCTGGAGTCCCCCGCCGAGGAGGGAACAACCCAGTATGTCCCCAACCGGGTGGAGGCCCTTTCCGACGGCCGGGTGCTGGTGGTGGAAAACGAAGGGCTGACCGGCCGGGTGTTTTCCCGCTACCGCAGGTTTTCCTCCGCGGTCATCCAGTGCCTGCGCTGGGACGGCCTGGGCATGGTGGAACAGTGGAAAACGGGCAAAATTTCGGGCTACGTGCCGGACTTTGGCGTGGCGGACCTGGACAACGATGCAAATCCCGAGCTTTTTTGCGCGGTTGTGCAGGGACGGGACAACGTGGGCACTTCGGGGAAGAGTTTTTTGATCTTCTATGAATTCGGGAAGTTGAAAGAATAACGCTGACAGGCTGCAGGCACGGCGACACCAAACGCGCACTAACTGTGGCAAAAGACTACAAAAAAAGCTTGACACAGCCCTTTTTCAAGGAGTATTTCTTGCGTCGACAGGTATGAAATGGAGTTGTACGCACTACGAGTGCGCGTTTCCTTTTTCTCATCCATCTCAAAATCGCGGGGCGCGCCGGAGGATGCCGCCCCGGGATGCTGCCCGGAAAGGGGGGGAAACCGTCACCGGCCCAGGGGCTGACGACCCCGAAGCACCGAGGAAAGAAAGAGGAATATCGAGGAAAACGAGGAAACACTCCAAAGAGGAGGAAAGAATGAGAAGAATCGCCCTGATTCTCGGCGTCGCGGTTCTGGCCCTTCTGATGGCCACTCCCGCTTCCGCCCTGACCGCCGATCAGCTGGACATGACCGGTTCCATGCGTGTCCGCTACAAGATCAACGCCACCCCCGGCATGACCGACGTGGTGGGCGCGGCCGGTGAGTCCACCGACGCCTTTTTCGACCAGCGGTTCCGTTTGCAGACCCGCTTCCGTCCCACCGATTTCCTGAGCGTGACCCTGCGGTTCGACGCCCTGGAGCGGATCTGGGGAACCCCCGCCGAGACGGTTTCCGGCAGCGGCATCAACGATCCCATGGGCGCCGGCAACATCAGCGACTCGAACAACGTGGATTTCGAGTACGCCTACATGTCCGTCACCACCTCCTACGGCAAGTTCGACATCGGCCGTATGAGCGCCCTGGCCTGGGGCACCAGCTTCG
>JAFDHW010000159.1 GCA_019308705.1 Deltaproteobacteria bacterium | reverse complement strand
GTTTCGGAACCGCACCTTGTGGCCCACCATGCGCCGGCCCAGGCAGAAGATGCACTGGTTGGGGCACCCCCGGCTGGTGATGATGGACACGGGAAACCCCAGGGCCAGGTACTTGGAGAGGGGCAGAAGGTGCCGGGCGGGCAGGGGCAGGGAGTCCAGGTCGCGCAAAAAGGGCCGCCGGGGGGTGAGCCGCACCCCGTGCTTCTCCCGGAAGGCCAGGCCCGCCACCAGGTGCCGCGATTCCGGGTCCAGGGCGTGGGCGATGAGGTCCCCGGCGATGCCCTCGCCCTCTCCCCGCGCCACCAGGTCGATGCCCGGGTATTCCTCCAGCGTGCGCCGCGCCCGCCACGTGGCATGCGGGCCGCCCATCACCGTCACCACGTCCGGGTCGATCCTTTTCGCGTCGCAAAGGATGGAAGCCGCCGTGGGAAAGTTCATGGTCACGGAGTTGGTGCCCACCATGTGGGGGGCGAATTCCGCCATGCGCGCGGAAAGCTTTTCCGGCGAATACGCGTTCACCATGAAGTCGAAGATGCGCACCTCGGCCCCGGCGCGCAGAAACGCCGCGGCCATGTAGCACAGCCCCAAGGGGGGAGCCGGGGCCTCGGAAAGCGGGTAAGGCGAAGCGATAAGGGCAATGCGCATGGGGTCGTGTCCTGAAGGGGCTCGGGCCGTGTTCCGCCTTCCCGGCCGGACGGGCTCCTGCAGCCTCTAGGGGTTCTATGCCTGATCCGGATCAAAAAGGGATCGTTATGAACAGCGCCGGGGGGGGGTATCCCGCTTCTTTGGCCGGGCCGGAATGTCTTGCGGCCAGGCTTTCCGCGAACTGGGCGGTCACGCGGTCGTTGTGCTTTTTGGCCCCGGTGACCGCGCCGTGGATGCTGCCCGCGTAGAACCCCAGGCCCACGGTGCCGGTGAGCGCGCCCAGGGCCCACAGGTCTTCGTCAAAGGCCTGCCACGTGGCCACGGCGAACGCGGCGTTGACGAACAACGCCATGGCTGCGTCCTGGTACCGGCCCAGGTAGGCGTGGCCCGCGCCCGGCATCGCGGCAAGGACCCCGGCGGCGGTGGGGTTTTTGTACGGCAGGTTGTCCGCCGGGTCAAGGGCGGAGGAAACGCCGGGGACGCGGAAGGGCCCGCCGCCTTCCATGTCCGTGGAGGCGAAGGCCTGCCGGGCTTTGTCGAACTCGCCCAAGCGCGCGCGCACGAATCCCAGGTAGTAGCGGGCCGGCGCGGCCAGCGAGGGGTTTTCGCTTTCGGCCAGGGCGGACAGGCAGGCTTCCCCCTGCTCCGGTGCGCCCCCGGCCACCCGCGCGCCGCAGGCCAGGATCAGGGCTTTTAGCGCCAGGGGCGAGTCCGGGTATTGCTGGGACAGGTCCACGAAGGCCTGCTCCGCCTTTCCCGCCTTGCCGCCGGAAAGGTACGCCATGCCCAGGCCGTACAAGGCCCGGTCCGCTTTTTCGGTGTCCTGGAAAAAATGGAGGAACCGCGAAAACTCCGTGACCGCCCGGTAGTACTCGCCCTGGTCCAGAAGCCGCTGGGCAAAGGAAAGCTGCTCTTGGGCGGACCAGCGGACCGCGTCCTGGCCCGCCGCGGGCGCGGCGAGCGCCAGCCAAAGCAAACCCGCCAACAAGGCCGGCAAGGCAAACGTCCTGGATGGTTTCGGCAAGGATTTCCCCCGGAAGTTGCAAACCCGGATTATTCACGAGAACGAAATTTTCCATGAACAATTCGGGCAAAACGTGATGCCGCCAAAACAGCGGGGTTGTTGCCACGGCCCCCTTCCCGGTCTTTGGAACCCCACCGGAGAGGTTTGGGAGGGGGCTTCCCCCGGCTTCATCGACCTTACTGCTGCGTGACGCGGAAGACCTCCTGGATGGTGGTGGTTCCGGCGAGCACCTTGCCCACGCCGTCCTGGCGCAGGGTGGCCATGCCGTTTTTCACGGCCATTGCCTTGATCTGGTTGGCGTCGGACGTGGACAAAATCAGCGATTTTATGTCCGGGTCCATGGGCATGATCTCGAAGATGCCGATGCGTCCCCGGTATCCGGTTTGCAGGCAGTCCGGGCACCCGGCGGCCTCGAAGATGCTGTGGCCTTCCGTGTCCTTTGGGGTCATGCCGATCTGGGCCAGGGCGGCTTCGTCGGGTACCACGGGCTGCTTGCAGTTTTCGCACAGCACGCGCACCAACCGCTGGGCGGCGACGGCCAGGACCGAACTGGAGATCAGGAAGGGCTCCACCCCCATGTCGATGAGCCGGGTGATGGCCGACGCCGAGTCGTTGGTGTGCAAGGTGGAGAACACCAGGTGGCCCGTCAAGGAGGACTGGACCGCGATTTCCGCGGTTTCCGTGTCGCGGATCTCGCCCACCAGGATCACGTCCGGGTCCTGGCGCACGATGGAGCGAAGGCCGCGGGCAAAGGTGAGGCCGATCTTGGGGTTCACCTGGATCTGGCCGATGCCCTCGATTTGGTACTCCACCGGGTCCTCGATGGTGATGATGTTGATGTCCGGCGTGTTGATGGTGGACAGGATGGCGTAGAGGGTGGTGGTCTTGCCCGAGCCCGTGGGACCGGTGACCAGCACGATGCCATGGGACGAGTGGATGATCCTGTTCACCCCGGCCATCTGCTCGTGGTTAAGCCCCAGGTCGTCTAAGCCGAACAGGCGCGAGGACTTGTCCAGGAGCCGCATGACCACGCGTTCGCCGAACTGGGTGGGGATGGTGGACACGCGGATGTCCACGTTTTTGTCACCGATCTTGATCTCGATGCGGCCGTCCTGGGGCAGGCGTTTTTCCGCGATGTTCAGGTTGGCCATGACCTTCACCCGGCTGGTCATGGCGCTCTGGATGCGCTTGGGCGGGGTGATGAGGTCATACAGGATGCCGTCCACGCGGTAGCGGACCTTCAGTGAATGCTGGTAGGGCTCGATGTGGATGTCCGACGCCCGGCCCTTCACGGCCTGGGACAGGATGTGGTTCACCAGCTTGATGATGGGCGCGTCCGAGGTGTCGTCCAGAAGGTCCGCGGTCTTTTCGATCTCGGAGATGA
The DNA here is from genome assembly GCA_019308705.1 of Deltaproteobacteria bacterium. Lineage (GTDB taxonomy): Bacteria > Desulfobacterota > Desulfobacteria > Desulfobacterales > Desulfatibacillaceae > JAHJUF01. The sequence goes on along the minus strand of JAFDHW010000159.1, from coordinate 2,995 downwards.
TGGAGTCGGTGCTTTCCTCTTCCTCCATGTCCGCCACCAGTTGCTCGGCCGTGTCCCGGCCAAGGTCGTAGGCCGTGTTGATGGCGGACAGGATCTCCTTGGAGGGGGCCAGCACCACCGTGGCCTCCGGGGCTTTGAGCACCCGCAGAAGGTCGTCCACCGCCGCGAACTGGGCCGGGTCGTTCACCGCCACCAGGGGCTTTCCGCCGCCGTCGCCGGCTGCGGGAAAAAGGGGCACCATGCGGTGCTTTTTCAAAAACGCGATGGGCACCCGGCTGGTGTATTCCGCGTCCGTGCCGCCGGTGTCGAGCGTGGGCAGCAACTCCATACCGTAGTACCGGGCCGCGGCCTCGAGGTACTGCTCCTCGGTGAGGGCCTTTTTCTGCACCAGCACCTCGCCCAGGGGCGCGCCGCGGTCCGCGGCGAGCTGCCGGCTTTCAGCCAGGACCTTTTCAGGCACCTGGTAGTCGTTTATCAGAATCTGGCTCAGCGATTCGGCCATGAATCACTCCTGGGGCGGCTGCCCCTGCTGGTCCTGCTGTTGCCCCCCGGTGTTCGGGCCGTGGTACGGGGAAGAAGGCGGCTTCGAAGGTACCGGCGCAGTGGGCGGCGCCAGGGGCGCCTGTTCCGGCTCTTCCAAAAGATTTACCTCCCGCGGCGTTGTTGCGGGCCCGGGCGGGGTATCTTTAAAGGCATCCTCCGACGCCTTGAACGGGATGGAGATCCCGCCCCTGCGCTTGTACATCTTGATGGTCCCTTCCTCCATCTGCTGGATCTCCTCGCGCTTGTCCGCGAAGATCCGGCCCGCTTCTTCGGGGTTTTCGATGATGTGGGGCGTCAGGAACACGTAGAGGTTCGTCTTCTGCCGGGTTTCGCTGACGGACTTGAAGAACCAGCCCAGAAGGGGAATATTCCCCAGGCAGGGCACCTGGTAGATGTTGCCCTCGGTGCTCTCGTCGATGAGTCCGCCGATGACGATGGTGTTGCCGTCCTTGACGATGACCGTGGTGTCGGTGGTGCGCTTGAAGGTGGTGGGCTGGGTGGTGGTGCCCGCGGCCTGGATGAGCCGGGTGACCTCCTGGTACACGGACAGGCGCACCAGCCGCTCCTGGGAAATCTGGGGGGTGATCTTCAAAATCACGCCCACGTCGCGGTACTCGAAGGTGGAGTAGTCCACGTTGGCCGCGGAGGTTTCCTGGCGCACCACGTAGGGCACGTTGCGGCCCACGGTGATCTCCGCCTCCTCGTTGTTGGTGGTCAAAAGCTGGGGCGCGGACAGGATGTGCACGTCGGAATCCTTCTGGAACGCTCGCATGACCGCGCCGATGTTGGGGAAGAGGACGTCGCCGATGCGTATGGCCTCGCCCACCACGCCCACGGAAAAGGCGGTGGGGTAGTTCAGGGCCACCTGGTTGCCGATGACGGTGGGGGAGGGGAAGATGCTGTAGGCGCCCTGGGAGCCCGCGCCGCCGGACCCGGCGAACCAGCCCGCCTTGGACCCCTCCACGGTAAAGTCGTCGCCCGCGCGCCACTCCACGCCCAAATCGAAGTTCTTGTCCGTGGAAACCTCCACGATGAGCGCCTCGATGTAGACCATGGCCCGGGGGATGTCGAGCTTTTTGATGACCTCCTCCAGGATGGCGTAATCCTCCTTGTTGGCCGTGATGATGAGGCTGTTGGTGGCCTTGTCCGCGGAGATCTGCACGTCGCGGGAGATGAGGGGCGCCTCGGCCGGCTTCTGGCCCGCGACGGGCGCACCCTTCCGGGCCACGATGTTCTCCAGCACCGCGGCCACGTCCTCGGCCGTGGCGTTCTGCAGGTAGAACACCCGGATCTTGCCCTCGCCCCGGGGCACCTGGCGGTCCAGCATGGCCACCAGGCCCTTGACTGCGGCGGTGTCATCCTTCGAGGCCAAAAGGATGAGCGTGTTGGTGCGCTCGTCGGCCACCATGCGGATGGGCTCCTGCGCAAAACGGGCGCTTGGCGCGCGCTGCCGGGCGAACAGGTTGGAAAGGATGTTCACCATTTCCTGGGCCGAGGCGTACTCCAGGGGGATCACGGAAATTTCCTGGCCCACGCCGGGCACGTCGATGACGCCCAGGATGTTGAGAAGCCTCTGGATGTTGGACTCCACGTCCGTGACGATCAAGGAGTTGGTGGGCCCGTAGGACTGGATGAGCCCGGTGCGGGACACCATGGGCTTGAACAGGGCGGAAATCTCCTGGGTGTTGGCGTACTCCAGGCCGATGATCTGGGTCACCACCCGGTCGCCGGGCTTGCCCCGGGGCTTTGTGCGGGTCTGGACGCTCTTGTCCCGCACCTCGGGCATGGGCAGCACCTTGGTGAGTTCGCCGGACTCGATGGCCGTGAACCCGTAGACCTCCAGGATGGACAAAAACACGGGGTAGACCTCGGAAACCGGGATCCGGCGGTTGGAGATGACCGTGACCTTGCCCCGCACCCGCTGGTCGATGACGAAGTTCTTTCCCGTGGTCTTGGCCACCCAGGCGATGACCTGGTCTATGTCCACGTCCGTGAAATTGATGGACACCGTCGGTTCCTTGGGTTGTTCCGGCTTTTGCGCCGGCCCGGCTTGTCCGACCTGCCCGTTGGCCTTGGCGGCTTCCTGCGGCGGGGCTTGCTGCTGCCCCGCGGTCAGCCCCCGGCCTTGTGCCTGGGCCGCCCCGGTTTGGGGATCCTGGCCGGAGATGCGCGCCGCGTGCGCCGGCGTGCAAAGCAGCGCCAGCGTCGCGGCTAGAAGAATCCAGTGGGCCGCCCGGTTTGAATGAAGAATCCGTGCCATGACCTGTCCGTTCCGTTCGTGTCCCCGGGCCGAGATCGGCCCGGAGTTGTTTTCAAACCAAGGCGCGGCGAAAGCCGCCGCGTCTTCCTCCCCAAGGCCGGCAATTTCCGGTTTGTTGAGGCGGTTGGCGGCCCTGTTCTTTCTAGCCCGGATTATTCACGAAGCCTGATTTCCGTGCTGGCAAGGCTAGAG
>JAFDHW010000158.1 GCA_019308705.1 Deltaproteobacteria bacterium | reverse complement strand
GCTGTTTTTCTTTTTTGCCCTTGCGCCCACGTCCAGCTTCATGCCCCTGCCGTTTTTCATCTGGGAGCGGCGCATGTACGTGGCCCTGGCCGGGCTCGTCGCCGTGGCCGTGCTTGCGGCGTGGCGGCTTTTGCAGGCCGCGGCCGGGAAGTGGGACATCAAGCGGGCGGGCGTGGCGGCGGTGATTCTGCTCGCCGCCCCGGCCTTTGTCCTGGGGACGAGAACCTGGGCCAGGAACGTGGACTACCGAAGCCAGCGCGCCCTGTGGGAGGACGTCATAGAAAAGCGGCCGCAAAACGCCCGGGCCTGGGGGGCGGTGGGCAGTCTCCTGGTGATGGAAGGCAGGGGGGAAGAAGCCCTGCCCTACCTGCAAAAAGCCGTGACCCTTTTTCCCCCCAACCACTCCGTGCACGTGAACCTGGGGCTGGTCCTGGGCCGGCAGGGAAACCACGCCGAGGCCGCCCGTCAGTTCGAGAAGGCCCTCGAGCTGCTCCCGCATTCCGCGGAGGCCCACGCCTGCCTGGCCGCTTCCCTGGTGGAGATGGGCCGCTTTGAGGAGGCTTTTCAGCATGCGTGCCTGGGGGCCTCGCTCAGCCCGAACCACTACCGGCCATGGTTTTCCATGGGGGCCGCCATGAACAGGGTGCACAATCACGCCCTTGCCGTCCAGCCCCTGTCCCTGGCCGCGACCCTGGCCCCGGAGCAGGAGGCCCTGCGCGTCACCCTGGCCGAAAGCCTGCTGGAAACCGGCCAATATGAAGCCGCCTTGAAACAGCTGACCCAGGGAGCCGAAAAATGGGCCAAGAAACCCGTGTATTACCTGTTTCTGGGCAGGGCGCTGTTGGGAACGGGCAAGCGCCTGGAAGCAGAAGAGGCCTTTTTGATCGCCCTCTCCGGCATGCCACGGTCCGCTCCTGCCCATTACCACCTGGGGCTTGCCCTGGCCGCCCAGGAAAAGAACGCCCAGGCGGCGGAACACTTCCAGAAGGCCCTTGACCTCGACCCAGAGTTCGCCCGGGCCAGGCGGGCGCTTGACGGGTTGTCCATGAAGTGAGCCGGGCGGTTTCCATCTCCCCCAAAAAAAGGGCCCCCGGATGTCCGGGAGCCCTTTTTTGTCTTGCCTCTTTTTCGGCCGGAAACTTATTTGGCGCCGAAGTTTTCGTCCGTGGTCTCGATGATGCTGGTGTCCATGTTCTGGATGGCGTTCATCTTGCCCATGGTCTGGGGCAGGATCACGTTCATCCAGTAGGCCGCGGTCTTGACGTTGCCCTCGTAGAAGGCCGCGTCCTTGCCGGTCTTGTCTACGGAGAGCACGGCACGCCACAGGTGCATCCAGCCCAGGATCACGTCGCCCATCACGTCCTGGAACAGGCAGGCATAGGAGAAGGCATTCAGCACCTTGTCGCTCATCGCGGTCTTGCCCAGGAACATGGCGATCTCGCCCAGGCGGTTCACAGTCTCTTCCAGCTTGGCCGTCATGTCGGCCAGGCCCTCCTTGCCCTTGGCCTCGGCGATGGTCTTGTTCATTTCGCCAAGGAGGTCCATGAAGGGTTTTCCGCCCTTCATACCGAGCTTGCGGCCCAGGAGGTCCATGGCCTGCACGCCGTTGGTGCCCTCGTAGATGCTGCAGATCTTGGAGTCTCTGAGGAGCTGTTCCACGGGGTAGTCCTTGGTGTAGCCGTAGCCGCCGTACACCTGGATGGCCTGGGCGCACACCTCGAAGCCGCGGTCCGTGCAGTAGGCCTTGACCACGGGGATCATGACCTCCACCAGGTTCTGGCACTTCTCCTTTAAGGCCTCGTCATCCGAGGATCGCACGATGTCCATGCACCTGCCCAGGTAGTAGATCATGGACCGCATGCCGTTGACGTAGGCCTTCATGTTCAAAAGCATGCGCCTGACGTCCGGGTGCTCGATGATGTTCACCGACGGGGCTTCGGGGTTGGCGAACTCCAAAAGGCTTCGGCCCTGCTTGCGCTGGCGGGCGTAATCCAGGGCATGGAGATAGGCGCGGGAGGCCAGGGCGAAGCCCTGCACGCCGACGCCCAGCCGGGCCTCGTTCATCATCTGGAACATGGCCCGCATGCCCTTGTTCTCCTCGCCCAAAAGCGTGCCCCGGCACTTGCCCTTGGAGCCCAGGGCCAACTGGCAGGTGGACGAGCCGTGGATGCCCAGCTTTTCCTCGATGGCCGTGCACACCACGTCGTTGTCCTCGCCCAGGGAGCCGTCGTCGTTCACCCAGATCTTGGGGACTATGAACAGGGAAATGCCCTTGGTGCCCTTGGGCGCGCCCTCGATGCGGGCCAGCACCGGGTGGATGATGTTCTCGGTCAGGTCCTGGTCGCCGGCGGAGATGAAGATCTTGGTGCCGGTGATGCTGTAGGTGCCGTCGCCGTTGGGCTTGGCCGTGGTGGAAAGGTTGCCCACGTCGGTGCCGGCCTCGGGCTCGGTGAGCAGCATGGTGCCGGCCCATTTGCCGGAGTACATCTTCTCCAGGTAGAGTTCTTTCTGCTTTTCCGTGCCGAACACCTCGATCAAGTGCCCCGCGCCGTGGGTTAAGCCCGTGTACATGATGAAGGCCATGTTGGCGCCCACGAAGTATTCGCTGCACGCCTGGGTCACCAGGATGGGCAAGCCCTGGCCGCCCACCTCCGGGTCGTCCGCCATGGCGATCCACTCGCCCTCGCAGAAGAGCTGATAGGGCCGCTTCAAGCACTCGGGCACGTAGACTTTGCCGTTTTCCAGACGGCAGCCTTCCCGGTCCGCTTCCTCATAAGTAGGCAAAAGCTCCTTGATGGCCAGGTTCCGGGCCTCGCTCACCACCAGGTCGATGGTCTTTTTGTTGAACTCCGCGTACCTTTCCGTCTTGGAAAATTCCTCCGCCTTCATCTGCTCGAACAAGACAAAATCCACGTCCCTGCGGTCGGAAATCTGTTGCGCCATGAACATGCTCCTTTCTTGCATAGATGCGGGGGTAGGGCGCGCCGTGCGGCTTGTCCGGGTCCAGCCGGAATCCTCTGGCCGGAAAAAATTCCTCCCGGGGCCGGCCCTGCCGTCAAGGATTCGGCCATGCCCCGAAAAAACCGTGTGCACCTTAAATCAGAATGAACGCACATTCAACCACAAAGGAAGCCGGGACATAAAACACGAGCTAAATAGCTATTTATTAACTGATTGACTGATATTTATTTACGAAGCGCCGGTCCAGGCGATCCTTGACCGTCAGGAAAATTCGACCGTACAACACCTTGTTTTTCCTGATAAACAATCCCGTTCCATCCCCGGGATTGAAAATGAGGAGGTAATCACCGGTCCGGCGAAAGGTTTTCAGGGTCCGGCCGCCGTTGTCCGAAACCAGCTTCAGCAGGTTTCCGCAGACCTCCACGCCGGCCCGCCCTCCGCCGGCCGGAACAAGATGTTTTCCCATGGAACCCTTCCCGGCAGGTTCTGCATCCTGGCGGCAGTCAGGTGGCGGTTCCGGCCTTTGCCACAAAGGGAACGCAACCGCGCGGAGTGGACGCAAGGTTTCTCCGGCGGTCTACCGGAAGACCAGCCTGCCGCCCAGGTGGCCGGCGACCACGCCGGCGGCCAGGGCGCCAAGGTGGACCAGGAGGAAGACGCCCCGGGAGCCGTTGGTGGTGAGCACCTGGGGATTGTTCACCATCCAGCCCACCATGATAATGACCCCAAGGGTCACCAGGCCGCCGCAGACCATCTTGCCGGTGAAGAGGCTGGTGAGCTTGGCGTCGTGGTTTTCCTGCCACTCCATGTACCCGGAAAAGAGCACCAGGGGCATGGCGACAAGCACGTAGATGAGCGCGTAGAACGCGGAGCGGGACAGCGCCTCCAGGCCGAACAGGGCCGCCAGGATGCACAGGATGAAGCTGAAGGGCAAAACCCCGCTGGGCGCGTGCACGAATATGGGGTGGGCGTGGTGGGCCACCATCTGCCGGACGAGAAAGGAGAAGGTCCGCCGCCATCCTTTCTCTTGCCGCGGGGGGCGGGGGGCGGGTTTTTCCTTCGCAGCCCCCTGGCTTTCCCCGGCGGTTTCAGGCTTCTTTTCCGGGGAAGGGACGGTCTTGGACCCACGGGTTTCCAAGGCGGGTTCCTTTTCCTTGTATTCCACGAATTCCTCTGCGGGCGCGGTGCACACCGGGCAGGTTTCCGGCGGCTGGTCGCCGGTGTGGATGTATCCGCAGGCCGTACATTTCCATTTCTTCATGGCTGTCTCCTTCCCGGGACCACCTCTACCAGCAGCAAGGCGGGTTTGCAAGAATCCCACGTTTACAACGCACCGCCACGGGCCTTATACTTCGGCAGGTACGGCAACTATCGTCCATCCAGGCCGAGGATTTCATGGAAGAAAAAACCGCCCTTCTGCCCATCACGGGCATGACCTGCGCCAACTGCGCGGCCAATATCGAACGGGCGCTGTCCAAATTGGACGGCGTCAGGTCCGCGGCCGCCAATTTCGCCACCGAGCGCGCGAGGGTGGAGTACGACCCCGGCCGCGTGGACCTTTCCCAGCTGGTGGAAAAGGTGGAGTCCTTGGGCTTCGGAGTGGCCGCGTCCACCCTGGAGTTTCCGGTCACGGGCATGACCTGCGCCAACTGCGCGGCCAACATCGAACGCGGCATCGGCAAGCTTCCCGGGGTGATCTCCGCCAACGTGAACTTCGCCACCGAGCGGGTGCTGGCAAGGTACCTGCCCACCATGGTTTCGCCGGGGGACATCCACGCGGCCGTGGAAAAGGCGGGGTACACCGTGGTGGGGGCCGGGGAGGCCGGGGAGGACGCGGAGGCCCGGGCCCGGGCGGTGGAGATCCGCGACCAGACCAAAAAGCTTGTTTTCGGCCTGGTCTTTACCATCCCCCTGTTCGTGCTCTCCATGAGCCGCGATTTCGGCCTGTTGGGCCCCTGGGCCCACGCGGCGTGGGTGAACTGGCTGTTCTTCGCCCTGGCCACGCCCGTGCAGTTCTACACCGGGTGGGACTACTACAAGGGCGGATACCGGAGCCTGGCCGCGGGCAGCGCCAACATGGACGTGCTGGTGGCCATGGGCTCCTCGGTGGCCTACGCCTACTCCGTGGCCGTGCTGCTGTTCCCCTTCCTGGGCGGCCACGTGTACTTCGAGACCTCCGCGGTGATCATCACCCTCATCAAGCTGGGCAAGATGCTGGAGGCCCGCACCAAGGGCAAGACCGGCGGAGCCATCCGGGAGCTTATGGGGTTGGCCCCGCCCACGGCCACGGTGGTGAAGGACGGCCGGGAGGTGCAGGTGCCCCTGGCCCAGGTGCAGATCGGCGACCTTGTGCGCGTGCGGCCGGGCGAGCGCATCCCCGTGGATGGCACGGTGGTTTCCGGGTCCTCGGCCGTGGACGAGTCCATGCTCACCGGCGAGCCCATTCCCGTGGACAAGGCCGAAGGGTCTTCCGTGGTGGGCGGCACCATCAACGGCCAGGGCGTGTTGGATTTCACGGCGGAAAAGGTGGGGAGCCAGACGGCCCTGGCCCAGATCATCCGCCTGGTGCAGGAGGCCCAGGGATCCAAGGCCCCCATCCAGGCCGTGGCGGACCGGGCCGCGGCCGTGTTCGTGCCCGCGGTCATCGCCGTGGCCGTGGTCACCTTCCTGGTGTGGTACGCGGCCACGGGCGATTTTGTGCCTTCCATGATCCGGCTGGTGGCGGTTCTGGTCATCGCCTGTCCCTGCGCCCTGGGCCTGGCCACGCCCACGGCCATCATGGCCGGGGTGGGCAAGGGGGCCAAGAAGGGCGTGTTGTTCAAGGACTCCACCAGCCTGGAGCGGGCCGGGTCCCTGGACACGGTGGTCCTGGACAAGACCGGTACCCTCACCCGGGGAAAGCCCGCCGTGGTGGAGGTTGCCGCGTACGAGCCCTGCGGGAACGAGGACAGACTCGTCTCCCTGGCCGCCGGGGCGGAGAGCGGGTCCGAGCACCCCGTGGGCCGGGCCGTGGTGGCCGAAGCCACCAGGCCTGGGGGTGTCGGCGGATGTTTCCGGCCGGAAGGGGCTGGTGGGCCGGCCCCGGTGGCTGGAGGAAGAGGGGGTGGACCTGTCCGCCGCCTCCGCGGACCTTGAGCGGTTCTCCGGCCGGGGCCACACGGTCATGGCCGTGGCCGCGGACGGCGTCCTGTGCGGGGTGCTGGCCGTGGCCGACACCTTGAAGAAGGACTCCGCCGAGGCTGTGGCGCGGCTCCATGGCCTGGGCCTGGAGGTTGTCATGCTTACCGGCGACAACCCCCGCACGGCCAGGGCCATCGCGGACGAGGTGAACATCGAGCGGTTCGTGGCCGACGTGCGGCCGGACGAAAAGGCCCAGGTGATCCGCGATCTGAAGGCCGAAGGCAAGAAAGTCGCCATGGTGGGCGACGGGATCAACGACGCCCCGGCTCTTGCCGTGGCGGACGTGGGCATGGCCATCGGCACGGGCACGGACGTGGCCATGGAGGCCGGCGGCGTGGTCCTGGTCTCCGGCAGCCTGTCCGGCGTGCCCCGGGCCGTGGAACTGGCCAGGGCCACCATGCGCACCATCCGCTTCAACCTGTTCTGGGCCTTCTGCTATAACGTGGTGCTCATTCCCGTGGCCGCGGGCGTGCTGGCCCCGGTTTCCGGCGTGCCGGGGTTTTTGCGTCGCCTTCACCCCATGCTGGCGGCCCTTGCCATGGCGTTTTCCTCCATCTCCGTGGTGACCAACAGCCTGCGTCTGTACAGGAAACGGATCCTTTGACCCGGGGTCCTTTCTCCCGTCCCGCCGAATAACAAAAAATGACAGTATAATTTGCATTGTCGGTCTTCCCTGCGGCCTGTCCGGGCTTATATTCGGGCAGCCCCTTGGCGCGTCCGGTTTCATGGAGACGAAGCCATGCGCGTCTTGCCGCTGCTGATATCCCTTTTTGCGATCACTCTGGTTCTGGGCCCTTTGTGCACCTTTGCCCATGCCTACGAGGAGTACTCGGATAACGACCCCGCGTTCAAACGACCCCAGTACAAGGAATCCGGGCTCCGGCAAAAGGTCTATGCCATGCGCGACGGGCTGAGAGAAAAAGGCCGGTCCCTGGTCAAGGCCGTCCACCGGATACTTTTCAAAGCCTTTGTCAAGACCCGGGCGTTCTCCGCGGATTTTCCCGACGACGCGGCCCGCGCCATTCGCGTTACGCGGAAGAAGTATCGCCATTCCATAGCCCTGTTGCGTCATCTGTTCATCCGCGCCAAGGAGGAATCCCTTTCTGCGCAAGCCGGCGAGGCGGACGCTGTTTCGCGGTAGGGAGATACCCCGATTGTCCGCCTGAATCCCGCAGTCCCCGCGCCAAAGCCCATAGAAGGAAGGCGGCGGGAGCACCATGTGCGGATTTTGGCCGCAAGGGGGAACAGGGAACCGGGCGGCTCCAGATCCCGAAGGTCGGAGGTGGGCATGAAACGGATCATATTCAATACGTTCGGAGCCTTGTTCGCCCTGGGCCTGGTTTTCTACCTGGGTTTCCCGGGAGAGGAAAACCCGGCCGGGCCGTTGACCCAGAAACAGGCGAGGGAAGCCTTTTCCATCCTGCAGGACGGCATTGATCAATGGTGGGCGGAGGTTTCCGCGCAAAACGGGGATCGACCTGTGCCAGAACCCCTGGCAGCCTTGCACCGCAAACTTATGGACCAGCAGGACAAGGTGCGGACCGGGCTGAGCCGGATGGACGAAACCGGCCGGGGCGCCGCGGAGGTGGAACGCGCCCTGGCGGAACTGGACCGCTCGTACAGGGAGGCGTTGAAATGGTCCAGGTAAGCTCCCCCAGGCGCTGAGGCGGCGGTTTCATGAGGAGCTGAACCAGGCCGGGGGCGAACAGACCTCCAGGCCCGGGCCGGAGCAGGCCATGCAGGAGTTGAGCATGCCAACGAGCCGGAGCCGGTAAAAGCGCGCTTGCCGGTCAGGCTGGCGGGGTGGTAGGGATTCGGGAGGACGGGTTCTGGTAAGCTTCCCCAGGCCCCGTGGCAATTGCCGGGACCTCTTTTTGAAAGGCCGGGCCGTGAAGCAGAGTGCGGGAATCCTTATGTACCGCAAGGGGGGCCACGGCCTGGAGGTGTTTCTGGTCCATCCGGGCGGGCCGTTCTGGAAGAACAAGGACGCCGCGGCCTGGTCCGTGCCCAAAGGCGAATATGGACAGGACGAGGACCCGGCCGCGGCCGCCCGCCGGGAGTTTGCCGAGGAAACCGGGTTTTCCGTGCGGGGCGAGCTTCACGACCTGGGCGAAATCCGCCGGTCCGGCAAGAAGTTGAGGGTGTGGGCCGTGGAGGGAGACCTGGACCCGGAACAGGTCAAAAGCAACTCCTTTTCCATGGAGTGGCCGCCCAGGTCCGGAAACCAAAGGGAGTTTCCCGAGGTGGACAAGGCCGCCTGGTTTAGCCTGGACCAGGCCCGGGAAAAGCTCCACAAGGGCCAGCGCGAGCTTTTGGGCCGGCTGGAAGAACTGGTATCCGGCAAATAAGAAGGCCCAAACCGCACAAAAAAGCGCCCCCGGCATTCCGGGCGGCGCTTTTTCCCCTTTGAAACCGCTTCTAGCCCGAATTATTCATGAAAAATTTCACCGAATAAAATATTTATACGGATTTAACAGGTTAAGTGCCAATTGAAGGGTCCTTGAAAAATGCACGCTGTTTATGTGAGGAATGCTGACATCGGCGAAATTTTTCACCCTTCCGGCGAGCCCGATTCACGCGATAGCT
>JAFDHW010000157.1 GCA_019308705.1 Deltaproteobacteria bacterium | reverse complement strand
GGCGAGCCCGATTCACGCGATAGCTGCGTCAGGAGGCGGTCGCGGTACAAAAGTACAGCTTCCCTCCTCCTTCCTTGCTCCCGCGCGAATCGAACTCGTGAATAATCCGGGTTAGGGACGTTTCGCAGGGGAGGGCCCTTGCAAAAAAGGGTCCTTTACGCACCCCCTCTTCCGAAAAAGCTTTCGGTATTTGCGCGGGTTCGATTTTTTCTGGCTGAAGATGCTTGGGTTCGGTGGGCCTCGGCGGTACGGCCCCCCGCCCGTATGGTCGAGTTCCCCGAAACCGGGGCGCAACGCCGCAGACCGCGTTTTTGAACAGCCGGACGGGTTTTTTCCATGATCATCTCCTATGGCTGGCTTTCCCAGTACGTTGACCTTCCCTCCTCGCCCGAGGAGCTTTCCCGTTTCCTGACCATGGCCGGGCTGGAGGTGGAGGCGGTATGGGACCGCTTCGCCTTTCTGGACACCGTGGTGGTGGGCCGCATCCTTTCCTGCTCGCCCCACCCCAACGCGGACAAGCTTTCGCTGTGCCAGGTGGAAGCCGGGGACCGGACCGTCACCGTGGTGTGCGGCGCGCCCAACGCGGCCGAGGGGATCGCCGCCCCCCTGGCCCTTCCCGGCACCCGGCTGCCCGACGGCACCGTGGTGGCGGCGGCGGATATCCGCGGACAGCGGTCCGAAGGCATGCTCTGCTCCCAGTGGGAGCTGGGCCTGGGGCAGGACGCCTCCGGGCTCATGGAGCTCGCCGAACCCCATTTTGTGGGCGAGCCGTTAAACAAGGTCCTTTCCCTGTCCGACCCCTGCCTGGAGCTTTCCATCACCCCCAACCGGCCCGACTGCCTGTCGCTCCTCGGCGTGGCCCGGGAAGTGGCCGCGGCCACCGGGCAGACGGTCAAGCCGCCCGACCCGTCGCTCCCCGCCGGGGAAGGGGACATCGCAGGTGAAACGTCCATCACCATCGACGCGCCCGAACTCTGCCCACGGTATTCCGCCCGCATGGTGCGGGGCATCCGGGTGGGCCCCTCGCCTTTCTGGCTGGCGGACCGGCTCATCTCCGTGGGCCAGCGGCCCATCAACAACATCGTGGACGTGACCAACTACGTGATGCTGGAAACAGGCCAGCCGCTGCACGCCTTTGATTTCGACCTCCTGGAGGAGGGCCGCATCGTGGTGCGCACCGCCAAAAAAGGCGAGCGGTTCACCACCCTGGACTCCCGGGAGAACGAGCTTTCCGAGGGCATGCTCCTCATCTGCGACGGCAAGAAGCCCGTGGCCCTGGCCGGCGTCATGGGAGGGAAGAACTCGGAGGTCTCCGAAACGACAACGAACGTGCTCATCGAAAGCGCGCATTTTGACCCGGCCAGCATCCGCAAGACCGCGCGCAGGCTTGGCTACCACACCGAGGCCAGCCACCGGTTCGAGCGGGGAACCGACCCCGACGGCACGCTGTTCGCCGCGGACCGCGCGGCCAGGCTCATGCTGGAGTGCGCGGGGGGCACGCTGGTGCAAGGCGTGGCCGACGCCCACCCCCTGCCCCGCCAGGTCCCCCGGATAAAGCTTTCCGTAAAGCGGGTGAATGCCGTTCTGGGCACGGACATCCCCGACGCCAAGGTGCGGGAACTGCTTGGCGCGGCCTCCATGGAGATCGTGGAGGACCACGGGGACCTGTTGACCGTTTCCCCCCCCGGGTTCCGGCCCGACGTGACCCGGCCCGAGGACTTGGTGGAGGAAGTGGCCCGGCTGTGGGGCTACGACAACATCCCGGTCACCAGCCCCACCGCCCTCATGGACGCCCCTCCGGCACAGCCGGGGCGGGACTTTGCCCAGGCCGTGCAGGAACTGGCCGTGGGCATGGGGTTCTGGCAGACCATCCAGTACAGCTTCGCCTCCGCGGATTCCCCGGACCGCCTGGACCTGCCCGAGGGCGACGACCGCAGAAGGATGCTGCCCATCAGAAACCCCCTCACCGAGGACCAGGCGGTCATGCGGACCAGCCTTCTCCCGGGGCTTTTGGACACCGTGGCCCGGAACATCAACATGAACAACCGCGACCTTTGGCTGTTCGAGATGGGCAAGGTGTTCTTCTCCAACCAGGGCCGGGACGTGCTCCCGGACGAGCACGACGTGCTGGCCCTGGTCATGACCGGCTCCCGGCCCGGCGGCATGTGGGGGCAAAAGCCGGTTCCCTGCGATTTCTACGACATGAAGGGCGCGTGCGAGGAGCTTTTGCTCCGCCTGGGCGCGGAAAACCCCGTGTTTTCGCCGCTTGACGCCTCGGACTGCGGCCCCCTGCGGCCCGGCCGCTCGGCGCGGGTTACGTGCGGCGGGGACTCGCCAGGGGTGGTGGGCGAGGTGAAGCCGCAGGTGGCGGCAGCCTGGGGCGTCAAGGTCCCGGTGTACTACGCGGAATTTGCCATGGACCGCCTTCTGGCCGCGTGCACGGGCAAGGTGCGGTACCGCCCCCTGCCCAAGTTTCCCGCCACCAGCCGCGACGTGACCCTGATCCTGGATAAACGCATCCGCGCCGGCGACGTGCTGGCGCGTGCCGCGGGCGCCGGCCACGAGTGGGTGGAGGACGCCCGGGTGGTTGACCTCTACGAAGGCGACCCGGTGCCCGAGGACAAAAAAAGCCTGTCGGTGCGCATCACCTACCGTTCCAGCGAGCGGACCCTGCTGGACGAGGAAGTCAACGAGCTGCACCAGAGCATCTGCGAAGACCTGATCCGCGCGTTCGGCGCGCATCTTCCGGGATAAGCCCGGCCATCCCCCGTCCGGCGGATGACGACCCGGGTCCCCGCGGCCGCAGGCCGGGGAGAAACTGGCAGTGCCCGTGGAAAGGCTCATCCTCACCCCAGAGAAGCGCTACTACAAGATTTCCGAAGCGGCGGCCGCCGCCGGCGTGAAGCCCTACGTCCTGCGCTTCTGGGAAGGCGAGTTTTCCGAGATACGCCCCACCCGTACCCGCTCGGGCCAGCGCCTGTACACGGCCGAGGACCTGGAAACCATCCTGCTGATCAAAACGCTGCTGTACGACCAGAAGTTCACCATTCCCGGGGCCAGGAAGGAGCTGGCCCGGCGAAAGAAGGACAAAGAGCGCCGGGACGCGGACCCCGCCGGCCTGCTGGAGGAGGTCCGGGCCGAGCTTTACGCCATCCGGAAGCTGTTGGACTGAAAAGTGCCGTGGACCGGCGGGGGGCGGGCCTTGGCACCCTGCGGGGGCTTGTGGTAAAATAACCAAACCCTGTTTTTTCCGCATACCGCGACGGGGTTTCGCCGGCAAAGCCGGCGTCTTGCCGCAGGGCGGCAAGGCGGCCTTTCCCCCCGGGCATTCCCCAAAGGACAAAACCATGACCGACACGGACTTCAAGGACTGGGAAAAGGACCTCGATCAGATTTTCGAGGACCTGGGCGAGGCGGGGACCGAGTACGCATCCGCCGACGACGCCTCCCCCGGTCTCATCGAATCGTTGTACGAGGAGGAAGGCCGCCTGGATCCTTGGCGCAGGCGCGTGGTGGAATTTCTGGGGGAGCTGGGACGGTTTTTCACCACCGCGGCCAAGGAGCCGGAAAAGGTGCCCGAGGCGGCCGCCATGGTGGCCCAAGCCCTCTACGGCTTGGACGGCATGCCCAATCATGACGGTCGCTTGGTGGTCCGCTACCGGGGAAGGCTTCTGGGCGGAGACGACGAGGTTTCGCGTGAGCTGGACTACCTGGTGAGCTTCGGCCCGGTCACCCTGGACATGCAGCGCATCCGCCTGGCCGCCCGCCGCCTGGGCAAGGATGGCGAGGGCCTGGAAAAGACCTTTTCCGACTCCTGCTCCCTGTTGGCCAAGGCGGGCATCAACACCCTGTACGCCTCCTGCTGCAACACCGCCAACCAGCCCCGCCTGGAAACCTGCCTGGACGCCCTGGCCGCGTACCTTTCCTACATGGCCGCGGACGAAGACGAACGCGACCCCGACGCCGGCCCCTACCCCATCATCCACGACGAGGCGCGCCGGCCCAGCGCCAACCTGACGCTTCTGGCCGCGGTCAACGGCATGAGCCGAGGCCCCGTCCAGGTGCTGGTGAACCAGGTGCAGACCATGATGACCCGCGCCGGAGCGCGCGACCCCCTGTTGCGCTATACCTGCGTCTACGACGCGGTGTTCGCCTTCCGCAAGCTGTGGGGCGTGCTGGTGCGGCCGCCCCTGGAGGTGAACAACCTGCGCTGGCTGGTGGCCGACACCCGGAAGGAGGGCATGAACGAGCGCTTGGCCGGCCTGGTGCGCCTGGTGGGCGGCGAATTCGGTCCGGACAACCGGAAGTCCCCCCGCATCCTGGACGCCCTGTGCGCCGGAGACTATGGATTCATCCCGCCGGAAGAGCTCTGCGAGCGCATGGGCGTCCTCTCCGAGCTGATAGACGCCTTGACCATCCGCGCGGCCAGCCCCTCCACCAGCGTGGGTCAGGCCGACCACGTAGACGAGAACACCATCTCCGAAATCCTGGACCTGATACGGAGCCGCTTGGCCCGGGTGCCGGACCAGGTGTGGGAAAAGCTGGTCCCGGGCTCCACCACCCTGTCGTGCGTCACCGCCGGCGGCAAAAAGATCACCCGCCACGTGGACGCCCGGCTCATGGACCTGAATCTCTTCTATCGCCGCCGCGCCGCGGTGAACAAAAAGATGAAAAGCCTCCTGGCGGGAAAAGCGACCTTCGGCCTGGAGGACTTCGAGGTGGTGGCGTCGGACTTCGGCATCTCCGTGGAGGACGCCGCCGACTTGGTGGACCTTTTGCAGAGCTGCTTCGACGAGAAGGGGCATTTCCTCCGTCCCGCCTTTGAAAAGAACATCCCCGCCTTCTGCCGCCACGAGCGCGACGTGTTCGGCTTCTTATGGCACTACCTGAAGGAGCACATGGACACCGGGGACCGGCTGGCGCTGTTGAACGCCCTCCAGCTTCTCATCAACCGGATGCGGAATCCCAACCGGGCGCTGGAGGCCCTCCTGACCGGGATGCTGGCCAACCCGGAAACCGTAAGCTTCGCGGACAGAAACGCGCTGATCTTGGCGAACGTGCTGGTGCGCAAGTTCAACAAGGAGCTTTTAAAGGACACCAAGATGACTCCCGAGGAGGTCCTCCACGTGGTGGACGGCTTAGACGGCATGGCCGTGGCCCACGTGCGGGACATCCTGGAAGAGGAAAAGGAGAAGGTCTTCTTGAAGGTGCGCACGGTGCACGGGATGCTGAAAAACGCCATGGACCCCTATGCATGGCACACTTCCCTGCCCCTGGGCTACCTTCTGACCCTGGAGCGGGAGATTTACATCCTCATGGCCCTGGTGGGCGGGCCGGTGGCCCGCTCCGTGCTGTTCTCCGCCCTGTGGGAATACGGCAACCCCGAATCCTCCGTCTACAAGCTGGCCGAACGGGAGGATCAGGTCATGTGGATCTTCCACCTCTTGCAGGTGGTCATCCGGGGGCTGGGCCGGGTGGGTGAACCCCAGGACGCCCAGGTGCTTCTCGGGCTGAAATCCCACGCCGCGGCCTTTTCCGAAAAGAGCACCGACCCCAAGGCGGCCGACCAGGTGAAGCGGTTTTTGGCCTGGGCGGACAAGTCCGCCCGCGCCCTGACCGGCGGAGACCCCGTGCCCGGGAACTAGGGGCCAAAGCCCTGTGTTGCAGGTAAACCATGGAAACACCTGGTGGTTTACTGGAATGATTGGAGGGAAAAGCAGGAGCGGAAAGCCGCATCCGCTCCAAATTACAGCAAATATCACGTTGACACGTGTAGCGCTTTTTTGTAAGCCGGTTTTTAAGGTTTGCTTCCAGCCATAAAGCCGTGCGAAAACAGGGGAAAATCCCGCTTCCGATCTAACCAGGAGGTATGACATGAGTCGCTTGGCCGTGTTCGGGCTCCTCGCCGCCATCCTTTTTGCCGGTCCGCTGGCGCTGGCCCCCTGTGGTTTCGCACAGGACGAAGCGCCGGCCGGTGGACAAAGCGACCCCTTTTCCCATCTCTACGCGGACTCCAGCGGAAACGCGGCGCAAGCGGCGGAAGGCGCCGGCCAAGGCGAAGCCGCGGGGGAGGACCCC
>JAFDHW010000156.1 GCA_019308705.1 Deltaproteobacteria bacterium | reverse complement strand
GAAAAAGATCCGCGGCCCCATCCTGTGTCTGGTGGGCCCCCCCGGCGTGGGCAAGACCTCGCTGGCCAAGAGCGTGGCCAGGGCCACCAACCGCGAGTTCGTGCGTTTGTCCTTGGGCGGCGTGCGGGACGAGGCCGAGATCCGCGGCCACCGCCGGACCTACATCGGCGCCATGCCGGGCAAGATCATCCAGTCGCTCCGCCGGGCCAAGGCCAACAACCCGGTCATGTGCCTGGACGAAGTGGACAAGATGAGCATGGACTTTCGGGGCGATCCTTCCGCTGCGCTTCTGGAGGTCTTGGACCCGGAACAGAACTACGCGTTCAACGACCATTACCTGGACCTGGACTACGATTTGTCCGACGTCCTGTTCATCACCACGGCCAACACGCTGCCGGACATTCCGTTGCCCTTGCAGGACCGGATGGAGATCATCCGCATCCCCGGGTACACGGAATACGAGAAGTACCACATCGCCAAGGGTTTTCTGATCCCCAAGCAGGCCGATCTAAACGGTTTGGGCAAGGAAAACGTCCGGTTCTCGGAAAACGCGATCTACGAGATCATCCGCCACTATACCCGGGAGGCCGGGGTGCGGAACCTGGAGCGGGAGATCGCCTCGGTGTGCAGGAAGCTCGCCCGGCAGGTGGCCAAGGACGGGTGCAAGAAGGATTCCGTGATCCGGGTCACCGCCCAGACCGTGGCCAAGCTTTTGGGCCCTGCCCGGTTCCGTTCCTCCCAGCTGGAGGAGACCGACCGGGTGGGCCTGGTCACCGGCCTGGCCTGGACCCAGGTGGGCGGAGAGATCCTGTCCGTGGAGACCGTGGTCATGCCCGGCAAGGGCGAGGTCACCGTCACCGGCAAGCTGGGCGACGTGATGAAGGAGTCCGCCCAGGCGGCCACCTCCTACGTGCGCAGCCGGTCCGTGCGGCTTGGTATTGACAAGGACTTCTACAAGAAGTGGGACATCCACATCCACATTCCCGAAGGCGCCATCCCCAAGGACGGCCCCTCGGCGGGCATCACCATTTGCACGAGCCTGGTTTCCGTGCTCACCAACCGGCCTGTGCGCCGGGACGTGGCCATGACCGGGGAGATCACCCTCCGGGGCCGGGTGCTGCCCATCGGCGGGCTGAAGGAAAAGGTCCTGGCCGCCCACCAGGCGGGCATCAAGACCATCCTCCTGCCCGGGGAAAACGAAAAGGACCTTCAGGACATCCCCGCCAAGATCAAGAAGGCGGTGACGTTCGTCCCGGTGGACCACATGGACCGGGTCCTGCAACACGCCCTGGTGTTGAAGGAAGGGGAGAAGCTGTTCGCCTCGGACGAGGACATCCCCTACGAGTGCGTGCTGTCTTCCTCGCAGCCGCACCAGGACGTGGGCGACCGGCCGGTGCAGATCAACTGAAACCGGTTTGCGGGCAAAGGCGAAAAACCGGCCGGCAGGGCGAATTTGCTTGACACCAGCCGGTCCAGTTGCTACCTATCGGCGTCTTTTCGGTGAGGGCAGTTCTTTTGGCCCGAGGAAGGTTTTTTGCCCCACCCCCGGTCCGGCCTACTTGGGCGGGTAGCTCAGCTGGGAGAGCATCGGCCTTACAAGCCGGGGGTCACAGGTTCGAGCCCTGTTCCGCCCATCACCCTTTTTTGGGGGCGTAGTTCAGTTTTGGTTAGAACGCCGGCCTGTCAAGCCGGAGGTCGCCGGTTCAAGTCCGGTCGTCCCCGCCAGAACGCTCCAGGGGGCCGCGGGAATCCGCGGCCCCCTTTTTGCTTGGTGCGGTCCCGGGTTTCTTCCCAACGCAGGGCATTCGGGATAAACGGGCCCGACCCTCCGCGCTTATCGCCGCCTGCCTGCCCCGGTTTTGATGAACTTTTTGGAAACAGCTCCTAATTCGGGTGATGGTCCTTGTGCCCGGGCGCCTTTTTGCGCACCGCATTGGCAAGCTTGAGCGCGTAGACCCGGCCCTTGAGCTGGGAGCGGGCGTTCACGCCCAGGTAGAGCTTGCGGAAGAGCGCGGCGGAACGCGCGCCGTCCGCGGCCTTCCGCCAGGCGGGGATTCTGGGGAGGTGCTTTTTCCGGAGCGCCACGGCCTCCTCGTAGGTCTTGGCCACCACGGGCTCGCCGCCGGGGCCGGGGGCCACGATGCCGGATTTCTTCAGAAGGGAAAACCGCTTGGCCGTGGCCTGGTTGTCCGGCCCGCAGATGAGGGAGCAGTTTCCGCAGGTGAGGACCAGGTCCGTGCGCAGGTCGCCGGGCCGGGCCGCTCCCAGGCTGTGGGCGAATTGCCGCAGAAGCGCCAGGCGCTTGTTATAGGGCAAGTCCCGGGGCCTCTTGTCCAGGTAGGCGTTGATCATCTCCTTGGGGTACTCGATGTTCCCGATGCGCCGGATGAGGTCGAAGCGTGCCGTGGAGTCCCCGGCCGACCCGCCGGTCCGCCAGAGGCACGCCCGGGCGGCAAGGGGCGAAAGGCTCCCCGGCGGCCGCTCCATCCAGTCGGAAATCCAGTTCACGCCCCAGGTGCTCCAGGTCTTGTCCTGGGAAAGGGAGTGCAGGCCGAAGCAGGCGATCTCGCACAGATCCACGCTCATCCGCTTGCCCCGGGGGTGCAGTTCTCCGTTTATCAGCACGTACTCTTCTTCGTTTGCCGAGAACATCTGGGCCACGCAGGAGGGAGCGCACCGGCGGCATTTCCTGCACAGGCCGTCGGCAAAGTGCCGGGGGGAGTAGCGCCTGGGGGAGCTTTCCAGCACCGCGTCCGTGACCACCGTGCCCAGGTAGGTGGCCGCGCCGTACTCCTCGCATTTCACGTTGCCGGACCACCCCATGCCCGCCACGCCCGAGGCCACGGCCCCCAGGCGGTGGGAAAACGAGGGATGCATGGACCACGGGTCCGGGCTTTTCCTGTAGTCCGAGTTGGACGGCACGGCCGCGGCCCGGTGCCCCTGGGCCCGGATGTAGCGCGCCAGCCGGGAGCCGATGCGCATGAGCTTCTGGTTCCACCGGGTCTGGTCCAGGTTGTGGGAAACGTGGGTCCGCTTGGACAAAAAGTCCTCCACTGCGGGAACGTCCATGGGAACCACCAGGCTCACGATGCTCTTGGCCCCGGAAAGCACGAAGGACGGGTCCAGCGAAGGCGGCCCGTCCAGCCGGTCCGGCCCGGCCAGCCCCACAAGCTCTACGCCCTGTTCCCGTGCGAAATCCGCGATCTTTGATTCCAGCCTCATCGCACACCTCCAAAAGACCGCCGGGGAAAATGCCCGGGCGGTGTTTGACATAATCCGGCCGTAGCAATAAACCTGTTTACCATGTGGAGAAGGTAGTATACCAAACGGCGGGTTTGTTGCACGCTTTTTGCGGCGTCCCAAAAGGAGGCGGATCATGGCGGAAACGACGGGATCGGCGGTCTTGACCAAAAGCTTGGCCGCCGCGGGAATTAAGAAGGTGTTCGGCGTGCCCGCGCCCGGGCTGGAGGGGGTCTTGGAAGCCCTGGAGGCCGGGGGGCTGACCGTGGTGCTGGCCGTGGACGAGACGGCGGCCTGCGCCATGGCGGACGGCTACATCCGCCGGTCGCTGTGCCAGGCGGCGGTGATCTCCGCCGGGCACGGCCGGTGCCTTTCCCAGGTGAGCGGGGTGACCAACGCCTGGGCGGACAAGATACCTCTCCTTTCCCTGGCCCTGTGCGAGGACACGGAGCCGGACGAAAACCCCGGAATCCGGCGGGACCTTTTTGACCAGACCGCGGTGTTTAAGGCCGTGACCGTGTTCCGCAAGAGGGTGGCGGACGCGGGCGAACTTCCCGGCCTGGTGGAAAAGGCCCTTTCCATCGCCGCCTCCATTCCCATGGGCCCGGCCCACCTGGACCTGCCCCGGCGCATGATGGAGGCCGAGGCTCCGGAGGGCGCGGCCGAGGGGCTTGTGCCCGCCAAGGAGGAACGCGCCCTGGCGCCGCCGCGCTTGCCCGCGGACCGCACGTCCCTTTCCCGGGCCGTGGACCTGCTCAAGCAAGCCAAGAGGCCCCTGGTGTTCGCCGGGGGCGGGGTGCGGCTCTCCGGCGCGTCCGAAGCCCTTACGGCCCTGGTCGAGGAATGGGGCCTGCCCGTGGCCACCAGCATGGCGGGCATGGGAGCCGTCGGAAAGAGCCATCCCAACTGCCTCGGTCCTCCCTCCTACACCGCGGGCGAGGCGTTCCACCACGCCATCGCCCTGGCGGACGTGGTCCTGGCCCTGGGCGTGGGGTTTTCCGGGCTGGAGGGTTTCGGCCTGCCGCCCCTGTGGTCGCCGGACATCCGGTTCATCCACGTGGACACGGACGTGGCCCAACTGGGGTTCAACGTG
This sequence comes from Deltaproteobacteria bacterium, assembly GCA_019308705.1. Classification (GTDB taxonomy): domain Bacteria; phylum Desulfobacterota; class Desulfobacteria; order Desulfobacterales; family Desulfatibacillaceae; genus JAHJUF01. Next base: position 1,783 of record JAFDHW010000156.1, on the reverse strand, counting down.
AGCCCCGCGGCGCCGGTGTGCGCGGACGTGGCCACCTTCCTGGACCAGCTCAAGTCCGAGCTCTCCTCCGGTTTCTCCCCCCCGGCCTCCTGGGGCAAGTGGCTCAAGTCCCTCCAGGCCAAAAAGGCTTCCCGGCGCGCAAGGGCGGACAAGGACGCCTCCCATCCCTGGGACACCCTGCACCAGGGCCGCATGGTCCGTGAGCTTTCCAATCTCCTGGAAAAGGAGGATGCCCTGGTGGTCATCGACGGCGGCAACACGCCGCTTTACGCGGCCATCTACGGTCCGGACTTAAAACCCGGCCAGAGCTTCTTCCCCTTCGGCATGGCCGCCCTGGGCCTGGGCGTGCCCTACGCCATCGGCGTGTCGTTGGCCGCGCCGGACAAACGGGTGGCGCTGCTCACGGGCGACGGCTCGTTCCTGTACAACGTCCAAGAGCTGGAAACCATCCGCAGGCTGAATTTGCCCATTGCGGTCATGGTGAACAACGATTCCGCCTGGAACATGATCAAGGCCCTGCAACTTTCCTTCTACGAGCGCCGGTACGTGGGCACCTGCCTGCCGGACGTGGACTACGCCAAGGTGGCCGAAGGCTTTGGCTGGGGCGCGGAGCGGGTGGACAAAGCCGAAGACATCCAGCCCGCCATGGAACGGGCCCTTGCCCACGGCGGACAGTACCTCATCGACTTTCTCACGGACTCCCGCAACGCGCCGGACAGCCTGCTTTCCTTCGCTCTGGTGGAGTTCGAGGGCTCGCTCACGGATTTCAGCCCCCTATCCGCTGTCAAGAGCCAGTGGAAAAACCGGGACCTCGGCAAAGAACGCGCGGCCCTGCAGACGGAGTACGTGAAAAAAGCGCTGGCGGCCCCCTGGCTGGCGGGCAAGATTTCCCGGCTCTGGGAAAAAGGGAGGGGCAAATGAAAGTAACCAATGGAGCGGGAATTCTGGTGGAGGCCCTGGCGGCCCAGGGCGTTACGCACGTGTTTTCCATTTCCGGCGGCCAGATGAGCGCGGCCTACGACGTGATGGATCGGCGGGGCGACATGGCCGTGGTCACCCCTCGGTGCGAGACCTCCGCACCCATTATGGCTGCGGGCTACATCGCCTCCACAGGCAGGCCCGCGGTGTCCATGTGCACCGTGGGCGCGGGCGTGGTCTACGAGATGGGCGGTATGGCCGTGCCCTGGCTGCGCTATCTGCCCGTGGTCTCCATCGCGCCCCAGGTGCAGAGCTGGAAGATGAAGCCCCACCAGGCCAGCCTCCAGGCCTGCGACCAGGACGAGCTTTTCAAGCCCGTGGCCAAGTTCACCGCCGTGGCGGGCCAGGCTGGGCGCATCCCCCAGCTGGTGAACCGCGCCTTCCGGGAGGCCCTTTCCGGGTCGCCCGGGCCCGTGCACCTGGACGTGCCCGTGGACGTGATGATGGGCCGGAAGTTCCTTTCCGCCGGCAAGTACGCTTCCCTGTTTCCCCATCCCTCGTCCACCCGCTACGGGGGCCGGATTCCCGGTGACCCGGAGGCCGCGGCCCGGGCCGTGGACGCCGTGAAAAAGGCGCGGAAGCCGCTTGTGGTCCTGGGCCAGGGCGTGGGAAGGCCCTGCCGTGCGCCAGGGGTTCCCGCGCTCCTGGAGAACCTGAACGTCCCGGTGTTGACGACCCTGTTGTGCACCGGCGTTTCGGGAGCCAAAAGCCCCGTGTTCGCCGGAGACCTTTCGGCCTTTGCCCAAAGCGGGGAGGGGGCGAAAATCCTGGCCGAGGCCGACGCCGTGGTGGTGTTGGCGGCGGA
>JAFDHW010000155.1 GCA_019308705.1 Deltaproteobacteria bacterium | reverse complement strand
CGAGCCCGATTCACGCGATAGCTGCGTCAGGAGGCGGTCGCGGTACAAAAGTACAGCTTCCCTCCTCCTTCCTTGCTCTCGCGCGAATCGAACTCGTGAATAATCCGGGTTAGGAACCGGGAAAGGCGAACAGCGGCGTTTACCATCAACCAGCCGGATCGAAGGAGGAATAAGGAGGAACAATGGGCCCAATCATTCTTCTGATCCTGTTCGTGCTCATCGTGGCGTTCATCTGGAAGCAGAGGCAGGATGGGCGGCCGCAGGAAGACCTCCTTTCCCTTCTGGAAAAGCGGTACGCCAGGGGGGAGATCACCAGAGAGCAATTCGAGGAGATGAAGAAGGACCTTACGGAACGCCCGGGCTGACAGGGGTCAGTTGTGGATTTCGTACTGGATGGCGTCTTCGGGGTTGGATTCAGGCTTTCTGCCCAGGTAGATGGTGCCCTTGCCCACCAGCATGATTTCTTCCCGCCGAAGCTTGACGGCCTTGCCCTGGCCGTCCACCACGTAGGTGCCGTTTGAGCTCACGTCCGTGAGCACGAAGCTTCCCCGCCGGTATTCCACCCTGCAGTGGGTGCGGGAAACCCGGGAATCTTCCACCACCAGGTCGTTATGGGTCTGCCGGCCCAGGGTGGCGCTGGGGGAGGTCTGATCCAGCTCCAGGCGCTGGTCGCCGAAGGTCAGCTCCAGGCGGAAGCGAAGAACCTGGGAATCCATCAAGCTGTCCACCATGACGGTGAGGTCCTGGCGCTCCCAGATGATTTCGTAGATTTCCACGGTGCCGCTCTTTCCCTTGAGCACGGTCTTGTCCACGCACTCGGCGTAGTCCTGGTGCTCCGGGGAGAGGCGACTTACGGTCTGTTCGGTGGTGAGGATCTGGCGGGGCTTGGCCATGGACACCATGCGGGAGGCCACGTTCACCGCGTCGCCGAACACGTCGCCGGACTCGCGGATGACCCGCCCGTGGTGCATGCCCACGTAGAGGTTCGGGCTGGTGAAGCCCTTGGGCGCGCAACTGGGCACGAAATCCGTCATGGCCTCGTGCATGGCCGTGGCCGCCACCACCGCCCTGTCCGCGGTGGGAAAGGTGCACATCACCTCGTCGCCGATGGTCTTGATGACCTCGCCCGCATTGGCTTTGGCTATGGAGGAAAGCTTTTCGATAATCTCGGTGATGAGACGCTGGGCGTCCCCGTCCCCCAGCACTTCGTACAAATGGCTGCTTTTGGCGATGTCCGCAAACAAGACCGTGCGGGTTTCGGTGCCTTCTTCCATGCCGCTTTGCTTTTCAAGGCGCCGGGGTATTTCCGGCAACCGGTTTGAGGCTCGTGTCCGGAATATTCACGTGGGGTTCCAAAAGGACTGCGTATCGACTGGATACAATAGTGTGAAGCCCCCTGGACGTCAAGCCCCCTTCCACCCCGGGCCCGCTCTCTTCAGCCGTCCCCCGGGCAATAGAAACCACAAAACAGCCTTGTTTTCTTGACAGTTCCCCATGGTCCGGCTTATACCTTTGCTATAGCTCTATAGCTTCATACGGTTTTATTGAAACCCTCCTCGGGTCGGAATCCCCCCGGAATCCAGCGCCGCTGACCGGGTTTTCCCACCCCTATTTCAGACTGGCTGGCTTTCATGCGCGTTTTTTCTGCCCGAGCCTCATGGTGGGCCGTTGTCCTGACCGCGCTTTTCGCGTGGGCCGGTTCCGGCTTCTGCGACACTTCCGTCGGGGAAAACCACGCCCTGATCATCGGCGTGGGCGCATACGAAGAATGGACCAATCTTGAAAGTCCGCCCAAGGAAGCCCGGGCCCTGGCGGACCTTTTGACCCGCAAGTACAACTTCAAGAAACAAAACGTCCTCCTTTTGACGGACGGTACGGAAAACCTCCCCACCCGGAACCGGATCAGCCAGGCCCTGGGACACTACCTGCAAACCATGGGGCCCAAGGACAACCTCCTGGTCTTCTTTTCCGGCCGATCCCGGACCAACGATACCGGCCAGACCTACTGGATCCCCTCGGACGCCGGAACCACCAGCACCTTGAACTGGCTCAAGCACGCGGACCTGGTGAACGAGTACTTCGCCTCGCCCCGGTTCGCGGCCAAGAACGTGTTGATCATTACGGATTCGCCTTTTTCCGCCGAGCTGCTGCAAAAAGGGGACAACCCCCTCTCCGTGCTCAACCTGCGGTACGGGGAAAGGGTCCTGGAAAAGGCCTCCCGCAAGAGCCGGGAGGTCATCGCCTCGGGCATCCCCCATGCAGACGGCGCCTCCTCTCCCGACGGCATGAGCCCGTTTGTCCGGGCGCTGTTGGCCTCGCTTGCGGAAAACACCCTCGAGGTGGCGGACCTGGAAAACCTTTTGTTCGCGCCCGCGGGCATCGGCGCGGAAACAGCTCAGGTGCCCTTTGTCCGCGGACGGCTGAAGACCGCGGCCGAGGCAGGGGGCCAGTTCGTGGTCATAAACGCCGGCCTCTACCCCACCGTGGACGTGGTCCGGCTTTCCGTGCATCCCGAAGAAGGTTTCCCCGGCACCGTGTTCGTGTTCAAGGCCGAAACGGAAAAGCCCGCCCGGTCCGTGGCCCTCACCATAAACGGGCAATCCATTCCCATGAAGGGCGAAGGCACCCTGTGGACCCTGGAGACGCCCATAGAAGAAATCCAGGAGACCACCGTGACGGCCCGGGCCCTGAACCGATTGGACCGGCCCGGCCAAGCAGCCGAGGCTCTGCTTAAGGTGGTGAAGGAACCCGCCAACGTCATCGAGATCGTCAACCTCCAGGTTTCGCCGGACAAGGTGTTTCCCGGCGGCGAGGCCATGGTGACGATCACCACCCGCTCTCCGGCCTCCGCCCTGGCCCTTACCGTGGACGGAAAGCCCGTGGACGCGCAGGGCGGCGGCATGGACTGGTTCGCCAGGATCAAGCCGGACAAGGCCGGCAAAAAGGAAATCCTGGCCCGGGCGGTGAACGAGGACGGCCTGGAGGGCCCTTTGGCCAGGACGGACCTCACGGTATCCGCGCCCCTGGTGCACGTGCAGAAGGTTGCCATCCGGCCCTCCACGGGCACGGTGGGCAAGCCGGTGACCATCTCGGCACGCACGGACAAGCCCGCTTCCCGGGTGGTGGTGTGGATCAACGGCCGCCAAGCCGACATGAAGGGCTCGGGCACGAGCTGGAAGTATTCCTTTGTCCCGTTCCGGGCCGGGAGCGCCTCGGTGCGCGTGGCCGCGGCCAACGCCGGCGGCGAATGGGGCCAGGAAAAAACCACCCGGTTCTCCGCCAGGAGGGCCTACACCCCGCCCTCGGTGACCCAGGTCCGCGCCGAGCCTTCCCCCGCCTACGCCGGCGACCCGGTGAACGTCTACGCCAACACCAGTTCCGCGGCCAGCCGGGTGACGGTCACGGTGGACGGCCGCACCCTGGACATGGACGGCGGGCCCACCCGGTGGAGCCAGTCCGTGATCCTGCCCGCCCCGGGAACGGCCAAACTCACCTTCAAGGCCCATGGCAAGGGTGGCCGGTCCGGCGCGCCCAAGACGCTCTCCTTGGTGGTGGAGAAAAAGTCCCTGGGCGAACTCATGATCTCCTCGGTGAAGGTTTCGCCCAGGAAGGTGCCCAAGGGAAAGCCCGTAAGCTTCGTGATGATCACCAACCGGCCGGCCCAGGCCGCGCAGATCTCCTTTGACGGCGGTGCGCCGGTGGCCATGGCCTCGGACAACGGCACCATCTGGACCCTGGACCGCGCTTTTGACGACCTAGGCACCAAGAGCTACGTGATCACGGCCGTGGACGAAAACGGCGAAACGGCCGCACCGGTGGACGGCGCGCTCCTGGTCAAGGCGCCCCTGGTGCAAATCACCCAGTCCTTCCTGGAACCGGACGTGATCTACGCGGGCGGAGACCTCACGATCATCGCCCTTACGGACCGGGATGCCGCGGGCGTGGACGTGAAGATCAACGGCCAGGTCTTTCCCATGACCGGCACGGGCCGGGAGTGGCGCTACGACACCAAGGTGCCCGTGGACGGCCCGGACACCATGACCATTTTCATCCAGGCCAAGAACGAGGAAGGCCGTTACGGCGCGCCCAAGATATGGGACATCACCAAATGAATTTTCATCACCTTCCCATTTCCGAGCCTTGCTCCGCCGGAGGACAAACGCCATGACCGGCCAGACCATCGGCGGATACGAAATCCTGGAGACCCTGGGCTCCGGCGGATTCGGCATCGTGTACAAGGCCCAGTCGGAAAACGGGACCCTGGTGGCCATCAAGGTCTTAAACCCCGAGGCCCTGGAAAACGAGAAGGTGGTCAAGAAGTTCTTCCACGAGGCCATGATCCTGGCCAAGCTCCAGCACCCCAACATCACCAACCTGGTGGAGTTTTTCCCGGCGGACAACGCCTACGCCATGGTTATGGAGTACGTGGAAGGCACCACGCTGAAGGATGTTCTGAAAGCCGCCAAGGGCCTCCTGCCCTTTGACATGGCCATGGACCTGTGCCGGCAGATCCTGGCTGCGTTCCAGTACGCCCATTCCAACGGCATCATCCACCGGGACATCAAGCCCGGAAACATCATGATCACACCCGGCGGCCGGGTGAAGATCATGGACTTCGGCATCGCCAAGGTGGCGGCGGCCGCAGGCGCGGAAACCCGCACCACCTGGAGGTGGGGCGCACCCCACTACATGGCCCCCGAACGCTTCCGGGAAGAAGGCGTGCTCGACGCACGGTCGGACATCTACTCCCTGGGCGTGGTGTTCCACGAGATCTTCGCGGGCAGAAGACCCTTTGAGTCCAGCGACACCATCACCATCATCTCCTGCCACCTGAACGAGCTTCCCAAACCCATCGAAACCTATGCTCCGGCCACGCCCAAGCACGTGTGCCAGGCCATCATGAAGTCGCTGGAAAAGGACCCGGCAAAACGTTTCGCCACCTGCAAGGAGTTCGCCGAGGCCCTGGACGCCGGGCCCCTGGAAAACGGCGTGGTCCCGGACCTGGACGAGGACGACGTCACCATCATAGTGGACGAGGACGAAACCACGGAGGTGACCCAGGCGATTCCGCCGTGGGTGGCCAAAAAGCCGGCCCCAAAAAAGAAGCCCAAAAAAACCGTGGCATTGGTCGTCATCCTCTTTCTCCTGGCGGGCGCGGGAGCCGCGGGGTGGTATTACCGGGACTTTATCCAGACCCGGGTGCTGGGCCTGATTTCCGGCCAGCAGCTGAACCGCCAGGGATTCGAGGAGGTCATCCACCCCATTGACGGCGCAGCCATGATCCACATCCCCCAGGGCGAGTTCACCATGGGCTCGGACAGGTACGCGGACGAAAAGCCCGTGCAGAGGATCCTCCTGAGCGATTACTACCTGGACCGCGACCCGGTGACCAACGCCCGGTTCCGGTCCTTTGTCCTGGCCACGGGGTACAAAACCGACGCGGAGAAGCAGGGATACGGCTACATCCGCAAGCCCGGAGGCTGGGACAAGGTGCCTGGAGCCTCCTGGAAAAAGCCCGACGGCAAAAACCACCTGATCCCGGACATGGATACCCTTCCCGTGGTACAGGTGACATACAACGACGCGCTGGCCTACTGCCGGTGGGCCAAAAAACAGCTGCCCACCGAGGCCCAGTGGGAAAAGGCCGCCCGCGGCCCGGACGGCAACCCTTATCCCTGGGGAAAGGACGCCCCCACGGTCGAACTGGCCTGTTTCGCCAGGCCGGGCAAGGGGCCGGACTCCGTGTTTCTGCGCGAAAGAAAGGGCCAGTCCTACTACGGCATCAACTGCATGGCGGGCAACGTGCGGCAGTGGTGCCAGGACTGGTACACCGTGGGAGACCGGGAGTACAGGGACCCCACGGGCCCGGAAACCGGCACCATGCGGGTGATCAAAGGCGGGTCCTTTGCCGAGGGGCCGGAAAGCCTCCGCGCTTCGGCCAAGGATTGCCTCCCCCCGGATTTTCCCTGCAACCTGGTGGGGTTCCGCACAGCGGCCAAGACCATTTCAAGGTAGCCGCCGGGCGCCCATTGTCCGGGCAGAACGTCTCCCCGAACACCTCGTCCATTTTGCAGGGCTCCGAACCAATCACACCCGAAAACCTGCAAAACGCGTTAACACAAAGTGAATATTTTTCAAATAAAATCAGGTGGTAAAGTCTTTTTTTCAGGGGC
>JAFDHW010000154.1 GCA_019308705.1 Deltaproteobacteria bacterium | reverse complement strand
TTTTCATCTTTTTCAGGCGCGTTTCGTAGTAATCGTCGTGGGGGGCGTAGTAGGCGGCCTTTTCCGCGAATTCCAGGGCCCTTTTCTTTTGCCCGGACGCGTACAGGGCCTCGGCCAGGGTGTCCAGGACGCGGGGGTCCTCGGGGGAGAAATAATAGGCGGTGCGGGCCAGGTCCAGGGCCAGGTCGGGCTGCTTGAGCCCTTTGTCCTTGGCCGTGGCGTAGGTCCAGGAGAGCGTCTCCAGCGCCCGCACGTAGGAGGGGTATTTTTCCAGGAGAAAGTGCAGCTCCTTGATGGCGTTTTCGTACTCCGCGATCTCCAGGTGGTTGATGGCCTTCTTGTACTGCTCTTCCAGGCTCTTGTACTTCTCCAGGGTCTTTTTGTGCTGTTCCGGCAGCTCCTTTACGCCCGCGTAGGCCCGCTTTTCGTACTTCTCGGCCTCCTTTAAGTGGCCGTTTACGAAGTAGGCCTCGGCCAGGGTGTCCAGGATGTGGGGCTTCACGGGCAGGTACTGGGCCGCTTTTTTGGCCAGCTTCAGCGCTTCCCGGGGCTTCCAGAAATTTTTGTCCTCGGCGGTTGCGTAGAGCCAGGCCAGGTTGTTCAGGGCATCGGGGTAGTTGGGGATGATTTCCAGGGCCTTTTGGTATTCCGCCACGGCCTCGGCGTACTTCTTGTCCTCGTAGAGCGTCCAGCCGGCCTCCACGTGCTTGCGGTACCGGTCCTCGTAGGAGAACAGGGGGCTGTAGACGATGGTGATCTCGGTACCATCCTCCCTGCCCAGAAGCCGCACCTCGGGCTTGTTCCCCTTACCCGTGTAGCGGATGGCGAAGTTGTCGCAGTTCACCCGGTAGGCCGCGAGGCCCTCGCCGGTGGGGAGTTCCCTGCGGTCCAGGGCGCATTCCCGGGGAAGGCGCGACTTTTGGTCCGCCTCGCCGGGCTTCAGAAGCAGGTCGAAATCCTTTTCGGAAAGGAATCGGATGTAGTTGGGGTCCACGGGGTGGATACCCGTGTCTATGCGCTGGCCCTTTTGCAAGGTGATCTTCACCTCCTCCAGCAGGTGGTGCACCACGAACCGCTCGTTGAACCGGCGGATGCGGTCCTGTTTGGCCTTGAAGTTTTTCATGCTGGAGATCCGGGCCACGGCCAGGGGCCAGCCGACCTCGGGAAGCTGCTTTTCCACCGGCCCGCTGCCGGGCTGGTGGTCGAACATGAAGGTTTTGCGGGTGATGAGGTACTTGTCCAGGGGCAGTTCCAGGTCCGGGTTGAACTGGGCCAGGATGAAATCGTCGTCGATGAAGGCCACCTCGGACGCCTGCACCCGGCCCTGGGCGTAGTGGTAGTTGTCCCGGTGGGGCGTGCCGAACAAGCGGGAGAGGTCCCAGGCGTCACCGATGGCCACGAACCCCGGGTACCAGGCCTCGGGCCGCATCCACAGCTCGGCCTCGGTCTGGCCCGCGAAATCCACCTCGGGATGGCGGCTCATGGGGTAGTAGTACCAGCGGGTGTCGTGGACGTCCTTGAAATAGAAGGCCAGGTAGTCGCCGGGCTGGAACACGGGCAGGTCCTCGATGTCCTCGTCCAGCAAGTAGCCCGCGGCCAGCCGGGAAACGGACAGGGCCACCCCGAACCACACCCCGGAGTAGCGCAGCTCGGTTTTTTTAAGGGGGATGAACTTGCCGTTACGGTAGATGTACACCCCTTCCTCGGACGGCCGTTCCTTGACCTTGATCTTCTTCGCGGCGGGCGGCGGTTCTTCCTTCTTTTTCTCCGCCCGGGCGGGGGAGGCCAAAAGGAACAGGGCGGCCAAAAGGGCGGCCGCCAGGCGAACCAAAAGGGGGCTTTGGTGTCTAAGGGGCATGGATGTCCACGTCAGCGGCCCGGGGGGGCGGGGGTTTTCGAGTATGAACGACATTATATCCGGCAGGGCGGTGATTGTTCAAGGCTCTCGGACCAGCCCGGCGGCCCGGGCCACCAGCCGGGCGGAGCCCCTGGGCGCGGCGCCCGCCGCGTGAAACGCGGAAACCATGCGCCAGATCTTTCTTCCCCGGTCCAGGACCCGCCGGACCTCCGGGGGCGGCTCGTAGAGGTTGTTTCCGTTTTCCCGCGTCCGTTGGACGGTGCGGGCCACCTCGGCGGGCAGGTCGGCGAGCCGGGACACGGTGCAGAAGTCCGGGGAGGAAAGCCCCGTGACCATGCAGTTGTCCGCGCCCAGAAACTTGGTGCGGGCGTCGTCCTTGTAGAGCACCACGGGTTTTCCCGCGGCAAACGCCATGGCGGTTTCCGCCACCCCGCCCTCGTCCGGCACCCGGCCGTTCATATTGAGCACCAGGGCGTGGCACCGCGAAAGCACCTGGTAGGCGTCCAGGGCGAAGATGGCTTTGTTCACCAGGGTGGCGACGCGGCGCAGGCCCGGGGCCTGCCCCCGGGGGTCGTTGGCCATGGAGAGCACGTGGGATTCCAGCCCGTCCCGGTGGGGCAGGAAGGTCTTGTAGCCCGCGGCCTCCAGGACCCGGGCCACATCCTCCATGCCCCGGCGCTCCTCGGGGCAGAACAGGGGGCCGGAGCAGTAGACGATGGTTTTTCCGGCCTTGCCGCCCGCCGCGGGCCGTTTCCTTTTCATGCGTCCCCGCGGTTGATCATGGCGGCCACGTAGCCCGCGCCGAACCCGTTGTCGATGTTCACCACGCACACGTTGGACGCGCAGGAATTTAACATGGCCAACAGGGCGGTAAGCCCGCCGAGGCTGGTGCCGTAGCCCACGGAAGTGGGCACCGCCACCACGGGGCAGCCGCACATGCCCGCCACCACGGAGGGAAGCGCCCCCTCCATGCCAGCGGCCACCACCAGCACCTTGGCCGTGCGGATCAGCTCCGAGTGGGCGAACAGCCGGTGGATGCCCGAGACCCCCACGTCGTTGACCTCGCGCACGTCGTTTCCCATGGCCCGGGCGGTGATGGCCGCCTCCCTGGCCACGGGCATGTCCGAGGTGCCGGCGCAGATCACGCCGATGACGCCCCGGCCGGCGGGCCTGGGGGCCTCGCGCTGCAGCACCAGCATGCGGGCCAAGGGATCGTAGGCGGCGTCCGGGAACGCCTCGGCCACCGCGGCGGCCTTTTCCGGGGAGAGCCGGGTCACCAGCACCGTGTCCTTCTGCCCGGCCATGGCCTCCATGATGCCGATGACCTGCTCGGCGGTCTTGCCCTGGCCGAACACCACCTCGGGGAAGCCCTTGCGCAGCCCCCGGTGGTGGTCCACGCAGGCGAACCCCAGGTCCTGGAAGGGCAGGTGGCACAATTGGTCTTCGGCCTCTTCCGGGGCCAGGGTGCCGGCGGCCACCTGCCGCAGGATCTCCTTCAATGTTTCCTTTGTCATGGCTCCTCGCAACCAAGGAATAAAGTATGGTATAACTTTCCGTCAATGGTCCGTTTTTGCAAGCCTTCCCTGCGGCGGGGGCGGTTTTTCCGTCAAAAACCCCCGGGGCGGGCGTCCTCTTTCCGGACGTTTTGCATCCCATGGCCCGCATATTCCTTGCCAGTGCCCCGGTTTCCATGCAGGAGCGCTACGGCGCCCTGGCCCCGGCCGGCGCGCGGCTCCCCTCCCTGGGCATCCTCTCCCTGGCCGGATCCCTGCGCGCGGCGGGCCACCAGGCGGCCTTGGCCGACCCCCCGGCCCAGGCCATCTACAGCGCGGAAACCGCCTCCCGGGCCGCGGCCTTTGCCCCGGACGCCGTGGGCATCTCCGCGGTGACCGCCACCATGGGCCGGGCCGCGCGCCTGGCCCGGGCCCTGCGTCACCGGCTGCCCGGGGTATTCATCGTCCTGGGCGGCCCCCACGCCAGCGCTCTGCCGGAAGACACCCTGGCCGCGATCCCCGAGGCGGACTGCGTGGTGGTGGGCGAGGGCGAACGCACCATGGTGGAGTTGGCCGGCGCCCTGGACGCGGGACGTCCGCTTTCCCAGGTGCCGGGCCTGGCCCTGCGCAAAAACGGCGGTGTGCATCGCACCGCCCCCCGCGCGCCCATCGAAGACCTGGACAGCCTGCCCCCCCCGGCGTGGGACCTGCTGGAGGGGTTCCCGGACAAATTCAGGCCCGCGGCGTTCAAGCACCGCAGGCTCCCGGCCGCCCACATAGTCACGGGCCGGGGCTGCCCCCACAAGTGCGTCTTCTGCGACCGCACCGTGTTCGGAAACAGGATCCGGCTGCACTCCGCGGACTACGTGCTCTCTCTGGTCAGGGACCTGGCGGGCGCCTTCGGCGTGCGGGAGGTGGCCTTTGAGGACGACCGGTTTTTGGCCGACCCGGACCGGGCCGCAGACATCTGCGAAAAGCTGATCCGGGCGGGCAGGCCCGTGGCCTGGACCGCCCTGGCCCGGGCGGACCAGATGCAGGACCCGGCGCTTCTGCGCCTCATGCGCGAGGCCGGGTGCTGGCAGGTGGGCATGGGCGTGGAATCCGGCGACCCGGAGGTTCTGGCCGGGACCAAAAAGGGCGTCACTCTCGAACAGGTGCGCCGGGCCGCGTCCCTGGCGCGCGAGGCCGGGCTTTCCATCAAGGGCTACTTCATCCTGGGGCTTCCCGGGGAGACCATGGAATCGCTTGCCCGCACCATCCGGTTCGCGGCGAACCTGCCCCTTTCCGACGCCAGCGCGTTCTTCCTCACCCCCTTTCCGGGCACCCGGATTTACGCCCACGCGGAAAAATGGGGGACCATGAACCGGGATTTCTCGCGCATGAACGAACTTTATCCCGTGTTCATCCCCCACGGACTCACGGAGAGGGACCTCGTGAATGCGGCCCGCAGGTTCGCGGCCCGGTTCTACCTCCGGCCCCGGGTGGTGGGCGGCTACGCGGCCCGGGTGGCGGGAAACCCCCGGCTGTTGCCCGCGGTGGCCTCGTCGTTCTTCGGCCTGGCCCGGCACGTGGCCGGCAGGGGGCCGGGCAAGTGATCGCCGCGGTGGACGCCTCCTTCCACGTCCCGGGCAGGGGGGGAGGCGTGGAGACGGTGGTCCGCGGCCTGCTCGGCGCCTGGCCCCGGGGGAAAGGCGACCGCCTGGTGGTCTACGTGTCGCGGCCCGGCCGTGGCGACCTGCCCCTGCCGGAAGGCTCGCGGGAAAGGGCGGTTCCCCTGGCGCGTTTCCGCGGCTTCCGTACGGCCTGGCAGCAGGCCCTTCTGCCCCTGGTGTCGAGGGACGGCGCCCATGTGCTGTTCAGCCCGGCCAACGTGGGACCCCTTGCCGGCGGTCCGCCCCTGGTGCTGTTGGTCCACGACTGCTCCCCCTACCTGTTCCCATCCATGTACTCTCCGCCGGAGCGCCTGGCCCTGCGCGCGCTCATGGCCTTTTCCGCCCGCCGGGCCGCGGCGGTGGTCACCCTCGGCCGGTCCGTGCGGCAGGAGGTGATGGAGCTTTTCGGCCTGCCCCCCGCCAGGGTGGAGGACGTGGGCGCGGGGGTGGACCCGGCCTTTTTCCGGCCGGGGCAGGCCGCCCCGCCCTTCGAGGCCCGGCCGCTTGCCGGGGACTACGTGCTGTACGCGGGCAAATACGCGGCCAACAAGAATCTTGAAAACCTGCTCGCCGCCATGGCGCTTCTGGAAAGGGAACACGGCGTGGCCGCCCCCCTGGTGCTGGCCGGGCCCGTGGACCGGGCCGGCGGCCTGCTTTCGCAATTGGCCCGAAAGGCCGGTCTTTCGCCGGACAGGCTTCTGTTCACCGGGCGGGTTGACCGGCCCGTGCTGGCGGCGCTCATGGCCGCGGCCCGGGCGTTCGTGTATCCCTCCTGGTACGAGGGTTTCGGCCTGCCCGTGCTCGAGGCCATGGCCGCGGGGACGCCGGTTGCCGCCTCCCGCGCCGTGGCCGAGGCCGTCGGGGACGCCGCCCTGCTCTTCGACCCGGCGAAGCCTTCGGACATGGCCCTGGCCCTGGCCAAACTCTGCGGGGACCGCGCCCTGGCCGCGGACCTGCGGGAAAGGGGCCTGGCCAGGGCGGCGGAACACCGGGGCTGGGACGGGCCCGCCCGGGCGGTGCGCCGCGTCCTGGCCCGGGCCGCGGGGGCGGCATGAACATCCTGTTTGTCCTGGAATACTACCCGCCCCACGTGGGCGGGGGAGAGGTGCTGTTCTCCCGCCTGGCGGGCGGCCTGGCCGCACGGGGGCACGGGGTGAAGGTGCTCACCTG